>JBKCXA010000319.1:0-4181 GCA_046316935.1 Prosthecobacter sp. | reverse complement strand
TATTCGGTTTAATCTTTTTGGACCACTTGACCTTACAACGGAACTGGTAGGGCAGCCGAATTTCACCTCGTTTGATTTTTCGTCATTCTTTGGCTCGGTTGCGCCAGATTATTCTTCGCCCAACGAGCTTCAACTGAACGGAGGTCTCTCTGACCGCGTTCGCCTCATCAGCTTCCGTCCCGCCGGAAACAAAGCCCTTCTCTCCGCCCAGACCTCCGGCCTAGCCTTTGGCAATGCCACCGGGCAGGGCCTACTGGCTGGCAGCGGAGCGGTGCTCGGGGATGTGAACAACCGCCTCTTCGGCCTGCGCAGCAGCGACGGTGACGAGCCTTCTGGCATCGGCACCTACCTCGATTTCGGCGTGATCCCCGGCGAGGGCGATGGCAAGGAAGGCCCCGCCGCCCAGGTGGCACCCGCCAGCCGCCAGTGGCAGGTATTCACCACAGTGAACTACGGCAATGTGAATGTGAGCACGATCGGCGCTCAGAACGGCGTGCAGATTGATTCCTGGGCGCCCGGTGTCGGTGTTGAGCGTCGCCTCGGCGGCGGCTTCACCCTCGGCCTGGCCGCCTCCTTCCTTACCAGTGAGCAAAACTACGCCAACAACCTCGGCAGTCTCGATCTCGAAGGCCCCGCCCTCTCCGCCTACCTCTCTTATGTGCGCAGTGGCCTGTGGACGGACCTCCTCTACAGCTTCGGTGCCTACGACATCTCCACCCTGCGCAATCCCGGCCTTGGTTTCCCCGTCGCCACCGGCCACACCACCGCTCGCACCCATGCCATTCAATATAACGTCGGCTGGAATTTCCGCTTCCAGGACAACACCCTCGTCACCGGCCCCTTTGCCGGCATCGATTATCTCCACGGCAGAATCGACAGCTACACCGAGGGTGGTGGCGGCCTCGCTGCGCTGGCCTATGGCAAGCAGACGGTGGAATCCCTCGCCACCCGCGTGGGCTGGAGCGTGTCGAAGAAAGTGCGCACTGGCCTATGCCTCGTCACTCCGCAGTTCACTCTCGCCTACGAGCGGCAGAACATTGACAACAACAATGGCACCAGCGTCCAGCTCATCAATGCCCCCGGTGGAGCCGCAGGCGGCAATCAAAGCCCCGGCCAGAGCTACCTAGTCCTCGGAGCCGGCGTGAACTTCCAGATCACGGACCAGTTCAACATGCTCCTGAGCTACCAAGGCCAGTACTTCCGCGAAAACCTCGACGCTCACTTCGGCGGCGTGCGCTTCTCCTACGCGTTCTGATGACTTGAGCTTCAGACTCTCTCGCCGGCTGCTCCACCAAGGGCAGCCGGTTTTTTATTGTCCGCCTGTCACACCCGCTTCCGCGAACTAAACAGCCCGTATCGCGGGCTAAAGATGTAGGCGAGCATGAAAAGGCCGCCGAGCACGACGATGATGGTGGCGCTGACGCTCCAGCCGAGTGGATACGACAAGAAAAAGGCCGCCACGGAGCCGAGGCCGCCGATGATGCCGCCGCCCCAGAAGAGCGTGCGGGCATTGTTGGTGAGCAGATAGACCGTCGCGGCAGGCGCGACCATCAAACCAACGCTCAAGATGCAGCCGACGGCTTGCAGCGAGGAGATGAGCACGAGGAGGGTGATGCCAAACAACGCGTAGCTGAGCAGTCGCACCGGCACGCCGAGGCTCGCGGCGATGTTGGGCTCAAAAAGGTAGATCAAGAGCGGTCTTTGCAGGGCGATCAAGGCGAGCACGGCGATGGCGCTGATGCCAAACGCGATCCACAAATCGCTGTCGGCCATGCCGACGATGCTGCCGAAGAGCCATTCATCGAGCTGCTGGCGGATGTCGAGCTTCGTGAGGATGAGCAGACCGCCCGCGAAGGCGGTGGTGTAAAGAATGCCCATCGCGGTGTCCTGATCGAGTCGCGAGGTGCGGGAGAGAAACAACGAGCCGAGGCCGACGATCAATGCGGCAAACACCGCGCCTGCGAGCGCACTCCACTGCGTCAATCCGGCCACCAGCACCGCCAGCGCAATGCCCGGCAGCAGCGCATGCGAGAGCGTGCCGATCTTCAAGGCCGACTTTTGCAGCACCACAAAGGCGCTCACGAATCCATTCGCGAACCCGATCATCAAACACGCCAGCAACGCCCGCTGAGCGATGGGCTCGGCGAGGCAGTCGGTGAGGGTGGTAGCAAGAGGCATGGAGCTTTAGGAGATAGCGGTGCTGGAAATGACGAATGGCGAATTCAGAATGACGAATGAATGACGAAGCACGAAGGCCGAAGGGGCGTTCGCGAGCGTTCGTCATTGGGAGTTGGGGCTTCGTTCGTCATTCGGCATTCATCATTCGTCATTTTTCGCCGTAGGCCTTCGAGATATTCTCGGCATTAAACGCTTCCTTCATCGTCCCAAAAGCAATCTGCGTCCGTTTGATCAAGAGGAGCTCGTCGAAGATCTCGGGGGCAGTTTGCAGGTCGTGGTGACTGGCGATGAGGAGGCGGCCTTCGTGGGTGAGTTCGCGGAAGAGTTTGGAGAGGCTGTCCTGGGCTGGTTTGTCGAGGCCGGTGAAGGGTTCGTCGAGCAGCAGGACGTGCGCTTCCTGCGCCAGGGCACGGGCAATGAACGTGCGTTGCTGCTGGCCGCCGCTCAGAGCGCTGATTTGGCGGTCTTGGAGGTCGAGCAGGTTCATCGCGGTGAGAGCACGTTCGACGATTTCGTTGTCGTGGCGGGAAAACGAGCGCCACCAGCCGAGGTTCGGGTAGCGGCCCATCTCGACGAGACCGCGCACGGTGATGGGGAAGTTCCAGTCGATGTCGCCACGCTGCGGCAGGTAGGCAATCTCGTGGCTGCTGCGGGTCAGCGGTTTGCCACGCCAGAGGATGCTGCCGCTGTCCGCCCGGATGAGGCCGGCGAGCGATTTGAGCAGCGTGCTTTTGCCAGCGCCATTCGGCCCGATCAGGGCGATGCTGCGCCCGCATTCGGTGGAGAAGCCGATGCCGTCCAAGGCCAGCACTTCGCGGTAGGTGACGCGGAGGTTCGAGACCTCGAGCTTGTGATGATGGGTGGAGGCATCACCACCGCCGCCCCAGCAGACATGGCCGTCCGCGTGCGTGTGCCCGCAGGTGCTGTGGTCATGGTCGTGTGCTGTCACCATTGGAAATGATACACTTCGTTGAGGCTGCCGGTCGTTGACCAGTTCGTTTCACGCTTGGTGTCCTGGCCATCCGGCTCGATTTCGAGGGTCAAAGCCTGATCGGGGGCACCGTAAGCCCAATCAGCCGCGACGAGCAGGTCGAGGCTCAAAGGCAACGTGGCTTCGAATTCGACCGCGTTGTCCATCCACTCGCCTTTTTCGAGCAATTCACGCTCGCCGAGCTTCACACTGAGCTTTTCCGGCTTGTGGACGAAGCGCACGCGAATGAGCGATTTGGCCTCTTTCGGCTTCACGGTGGATTTCGCGGCCTTCGGAGGCTCCACGGGCGCATTTCCCGTGAGATACGCCAACGGAATCGCCAGCCCGACGAAGGCGATCACGAGCAAAAAGAGCTGGATGGGCGGCGAACCTCGCATGGTGGCTTATTTCTTCGTGCCGAGAGCCGTCACGATGGCGCGGACGTTGTGGGCGATCATCGTTTCAAAGGTATGCGCATGCTTTGCGGTGCCATCGGCCACGAGCGGATCGCCCATTTTCACGCCGGTGCTGCGCACGATTTCGGCCAGCACCTTCGGATTGGCCTGATCCTCGGGAAACGCAGCCTTGATGCCATGCTCGCGGATGGTGGCGATGGATTCGGTGACGTGCTTCAGGCTTGAATCATCGCTGCGGGACACGCCGAGGATCGAGATCGGCTCGAAGCCATACTCTTTGCAGAAGTAGCCGAAGGCATTGTGCGCGGTGACGAGCTTGCGATCCGCCCGGTCGATCTTGGCGATCTCGATCTTCGCCCAGGTTTTGAGCTCACCGAAGCGCTTGGAGGCCGTTTTGGCATTCGCGGCGTAGGCGGCCTCGTTGGCCGGATCAGCCTCGGCAAAGACATCCGCCACGATGCGGGCAGCCCGCTGCATGTTCTCGGCGCTGTGCCACCACTGCGGGTCAAACTCGCCGTGATGATGGTCATGCTCCTCCGAATGTTCGTGATCGCAGACGTAGGGGATGGAGGGCACTTTTTCGCCGACCTCGACGAGCTTCACGCCCGCGCCGAGGC
>JBKCXA010000318.1:0-5909 GCA_046316935.1 Prosthecobacter sp. | reverse complement strand
TCGATTCGTTGCCGTTCTACTCTTCGCTCTCAGCCCTCTGCTCTCCGCTGAAAAGCCCAACATCATCGTCATCATGGCCGATGACCTCGGTTACGGCGATCTGGGATGCTACGGCGCGACGTCCGTGCAGACGCCGAACATCGACCAACTGGCTGCGAAAGGTCTGCGCTTCACCAGCGGCTACTGCAGCGCCTCCACCTGCACGCCGACACGTTTTTCCCTGCTCACCGGCACCTTCGCGTTTCGTCAAAAAGGCACCGGCGTGGCTCCGCCGAATGGTCCCGCCTTGATCAAACCTGGCACGGAGACCATCGCCTCCATTTTGAAGAAAGCGGGCTATGCCACGGCGGTGATCGGCAAATGGCATCTCGGCCTCGGCGATCCAAAACCAGATTGGAACGGCGATTTGAAGCCGGGGCCGCTGGAAATCGGTTTTGATCACTGCTTGCTGCTGCCGACCACCAACGACCGCGTGCCGCAGGTCTATGTGGACGACCACCGCGTGCGCAATCTCGACCCGAAAGACCCGCTGTGGGTGGGCGATAAAGCGCCGGATGAAAATCATCCCACCGGCATCACGCATCGCGACACGCTGCGCATGAACTGGACGCATGGTCACAACCAGACGATCCACAACGGCATCGGCCGCATCGGTTTCTACACGGGCGGCACGGCGGCCCGCTTCCGCGATGAGGACCTCGGTGATGCCTGGATCAACGAAACGAACCGCTGGATCGAGGCGCATGCGAAAGAGCCCTTCTTCCTCTACTTCGCCAGCCACGACATCCATGTGCCGCGCATGCCGCATGAGCGTTTTCAGGGCAAAACCACGCTCGGCTACCGCGGCGATGCCATCGTCGAGTTCGATTGGAGCGTCGGTGAGATCGTGAAGACGCTCGAAAGGCTCAAACTGGCCGAAAACACCCTCATCGTGCTTTGCTCCGACAACGGCCCGGTGCTCGACGACGGCTATGTGGATGGCGCGGTGACCCAACTCGGCACCCACGAGCCCGCCGGTCCCTTCAGCGGTGGCAAATACAGCGTCTATGAAGGCGGCACGCGCACGCCGTTCATTGCCACCTGGCCTTCTCGCATTCAGCCCGGCGTCTCCGATGAAGTCGTCTGCACCGTCGATCTTGCTGCCAGCTTTGCCGCTTTGACCGACACGCCCCTCGCTGCAAACGCCTGCCTCGACAGCCAAAACATCCTCCCTGCTCTTCTCGGCGAAAAAGGTGCCAAAGGCCGTGAATCGCTGCTCCAGCAGGACAACAACGGTAACAACCTCGGCCTGCGCATGGGCGAGTGGAAGCTCGTGCGCATGAAGGGCAAGGGCAAATCGCAGGCCGTTGTCACGATGAAGACCCGTGATGAAAGCCAGGCTCCGCTGCACCGCCTTTACCACCTCCCGGATGATCCCGCCGAGCTCAAAGACCTCAGCGCCGAACAGCCCGAGCGACTGAAAACGATGATCGCCAAGATGGATGAGATCGTCGCGGCACCGACGCGGAAGTAGATTTCAGCGCTCCAGCCACAACGTGCCGGTGCGGAAGTCGAGCGTCAGGCGGCTGCCATGCCAGAACCGCGAGCCGATGCGCTTCGGCCCTGGCATCACATAGAGCTGAGGATCGGCGTAGGTCTGCCCGCACAGCGATATGGCCGGGCCGCGGATGATGCGGGCACCTGCGTCATCCGCCCGCACGCTGCCGCCCACGCCGCTGAGCATCAAACCCGGCCCCATGCCGAGCCCGCCGCGTGCCTGGCCGAGCCGGGCGGCGGTGCTTTGATCAATCACAATGCCCCACGAGGAGCCGGTATCGACTACCGCATCCCACGAGAGGCCGCCGGCACTCACCCGGATCATCGGCAGGCCGTTCACCATGCGAAACGGCGTTCGCGTGAGGCGGGAGCCACCAGGAATGAAGGCCCGGCCAAAGCCCAGCTCCACGCGGCGGGAGCGATAATCATAGGTCACGAAGCTGCAGTGCCGCCGGAGGTGATCGATGCCCAAAATGGCGCTGCCCAGTCCGCCGGGCCGCCGGCTGGTGCTGGCTCTCACATAGCAGGAGACATTCTCCGCATGCCAGGGCCCCAGATCGAGCGTGCGCATGATGCCCTGACTGGCCGGAGCACTGCCATGGATGCCTTTGATGCGGGTGCCGCGCCCCGTTTGCGCGATGTCGTTCATGGAGGCGAGGTTTTCCTCCAGCACGGTCACGGAGGCCCCGGAATCCAGCAGCATGGAAATGGGCCGGTGGCGGTTCACGCTGGCATTCACATGCGGCGCGTCCGCCCTGAAATGCATCGGCAGCACGAGGTCCGCACCGTTTCGGGAGGGCAGATAGGCGCCCGGCATCACGCACGAGGCGAGCAGGGAGAGGACGGGGAGGAGCAGGAGGGGTTTCATGGAAAGGTCCTTGAGCCGGAAGGGCAGCGATGCAGAGATGGCGCGAATGGACGAAACGCAACCGACCGATGCCCCGAACGACAATTACGATCTGCTGGACAGCGGCGGAGGTCGTGTGCTCGAAAAATGGGGCCCGGTGATCTGCGCGAGGCCCGGCCAGCAGATCTGGTGGCGGCGCAAACTGGGCGGTGGCGAATGGAAGAAGGCGCTGGACCTCAAACGCGATGTGAAGGAGCCGGTGAAGGCCCGCTTTGGAAAACTCGTTTTTCTCATTGGCGGCCCAGGAGGCAGTCCGCGAGCTCTCGGGCCTGAATTGCGTGAATCATGGGATCGCGTGACGACGATGTGCGCGGTCTTCACGACGAAGATGCGCCGCCCTGCTCGCGTGCTGCATTTGTTTGGCGGCGTGGGCGGTCATACTTTGGCTGCGGCGCTCGGCGGAGCCAGCGTGGCGCATGTGGAGGCGCATCAGGAATCGCTCTCGCGGGCTCGTGAGAATGCCGCGCTGAATGCCGCGACGCTCACCAGTCGCGAGATTCGCTGGGTGCTCGAAGATCCGCTGAAGTTTGCGCAGCGTGAAAAGGCGCAAAACGCCCGCCACGACCTTGTCATCGTCGATCCGCATGCTTCCCGCGAGGCAAAGCATGGCTTCGAGCCGGAGCGTGACCTCGCGCCGCTTATCGCCACGGCGAGCGGGCTGCTGAGTGACACGCCGCTGGGCCTTGTGGTCGTTTGCCGCCAGGGCAATCTCTCCCCGACGACGCTGCAAAACCTCCTCAAACACGAGCTGAGCATCTTTGGCGGCTCCTTCGAGTGCGGCGAGCTTCTGCTGCGCGGCGCCGAGGGCGTGCCACCCGTCGCCTGCGGGGCCTTTGGCCAATGGAAGAAGTAAACGCGCATGACTCCCCACGTTGCCATCATCGACTGGCTCACCGCTCCGCAAGGCGACGCGGCATCAGCCATTGAAACAGCCATCCTCGGCGAAGCCGCAAGGGTCACGCGGCATCTGTGTGACACGGATGCCGATCTCGACGACGAGATCACTGGCGCGGACGCCATCATCATCTGGCACAACATGCCGCTCACCGCGCAGGGCATCGCGAAGCTCACGCGCTGCCGTGCCATCATCCGCAACGGCGTGGGCTACGACAGCGTGGACATTGCCGCGGCGCGGGAGCGCGGCATCGCGGTTTGCAATGTGCCGGACTACGGCACGGAGGAGGTGGCGGATCATGCCATCGCCCTCGCCATGGCGCTCTGCCGGCAGCTTTTCCCGCTCGACGCGGAGGCGAAGGCGCTCGGCTGGAACATCCACGTCGGCCCCAAGCTGCGCCGACTGCGTGAGCTGACCTTTGGCATTGTCGGCCTTGGCCGCATCGGCACGGCGACGGCATTGCGGGCGAAGGCGCTGGGCTTTCAGGTGCTGTTTTATGATCCCTACCTGCCGAACGGTGCGGACAAGGCGGTCGGCATCGAACGCGTGCGCTCGCTCGACGAGCTGCTGACGCGGACGGATGTGCTGTCGCTGCACTGCCCGCTGAACGAGGAGACGCGCCATCTCATCGCGGAGCGGGAGCTGGCGCTGCTGAGGCCGGGGGCTTTTGTGGTCAACACCGCCCGCGGCGGCATCCTCAAGAAGGCGGCCATTCTCGCGGCGTTGCGGGACGGGCACCTGGCCGGAGCCGGGCTGGATGTGATCGAGGACGAGCCGCTTCGAAGCGAGGAGGAGGCTGCCACGCCGAACCTCATCGCCACCTGCCATGCCGCGTTTTGCAGCGTCGAGTCGAAGGTCGAGATGCGCAGCACCTCCGCCCGCCTCGCTCTCGCGGCGGTCACGGGCCGGCCATTGGAAAACGTGGTCAACGGCGTCGCTTGAAGAAGGCTTTGTGCAAAACGGGATTCCCGCCCACTGATGAAGGATGACTGACAAGAAGACGCCCCAATCCCTCCTCGGCATGACGCCGGCGGAGGTGGAGGCTTTGATCAAGGAGATGGGCGAGCCGGGTTTCCGGGCAAAGCAGGTGGTGGAGTGGACGTTTGTGCGTCGCGTGGCGGACATCGAAGCGATGACGAACCTGCCGAAGGCGCTGCGTGAGCGGCTGAAGGAGCGGCTGGTGACACGGTCGATGTCCATCGCCACGGTGAGCGGTTCGGCGGATACGACGCGGAAGTTTTTGCTGAAGCTGCACGATGGTCGCTACGTGGAAACGGTGCTCATCCCGGCGAATCCGGCGCTTTACGGTGGGAAGTCGGACCGGCGGACGCTGTGTGTGTCCAGTCAGGTGGGCTGCGCCTATGACTGCAAATTCTGCGCCAGCGGGCTGGCGGGCTTCACGAGGAATCTGACGGCGGGGGAGATCGTGGAGCAGATCGTGCAGGTGGAGGCGCACACGGGCGAGCGGGTGGATAATCTGGTCTTCATGGGCATGGGCGAGCCACTGGCGAACTTTTCGAACCTCATCAAAGCCATCGAGATCCTGAACGCGGAGTGGGGTATCGGCATCGGGGCTCGCCACATGACGGTGAGCACGAGCGGGCTTGCCCCGCAGATCCACAAGCTGGCGGATTTCCCGCTGCAGATCCGCCTGGCCATCTCGCTGCACGGGGCGAGCGATCCGGTGCGGAATGAAATCATGCCGGTGAACCGCAAATACCCGCTGGCGGAGCTTTTCGAGGCGCTGGAGGCCTGGAATGCGAAGCGGAAGCAGTTCCTGACCTTCGAATTCATCCTGATCGAAGACGTGAACGACAGCCTCGATCAGGCCCGGATGCTAGCCAAACGGGCGCGAAGCGTGAACGCGAAGGTGAACCTCATTCCCTACAACACCGTGGACGGCCTGCCGTGGAAACGGCCGTCCGAGCAGCGGCAGGATGCCTTTTTGGAGGTACTGACCTCCGCCGGGGTGACGGCGACTTTGCGCCGGGAAAAGGGTCACGACATCGCCGCGGCCTGCGGTCAGCTCCGGCTGAAGCAAGAAACGAGCGAGGGGATCATCGAGTCACCGATCCCGGAGAAACGGATCACGATTGGCGGCGGGGGCGGGAATTGAGCTTGTAAATTCATTAGGATTGCCATATTTTCTATAAATTGGCATTCTGATGACCCTTTCCTCTCCTAAAGTCTGGCTGGCTGGTTGGCTGGCGGCGCTCGTTTTGAGCTTCGCGGCCGGGGAAGTGCGTGCGAACGTGGCGGTGGGAAATGTCGTTTACCGGGACCAGAACGCGAATCTGCGGTTCGACCTCGGCGAGGGCGTGGCGGGGGTCACGGTGCAGCTTTTTGCCGAAAATGACGACCCGCTGACGGCGCAGCCGGTGGCTTCGGCGGTGACGGCTGGCGATGGTTCGTTTTTGCTGCCGCCCGTGCCGGATGGCAGTTACATCGCCTTCATCCCCCCGGTCGAATTTGGCGTCCAGGGCGAACTGGAGGGCTCGCTGAGCCTGCCGGGCGTGATGGGCTATTCGACGGATGATGACGTGGGCGAGGATGGCTTTGATGATCCTGATC
>JBKCXA010000317.1:0-2381 GCA_046316935.1 Prosthecobacter sp. | reverse complement strand
GGGGTCTTGTAGGCGAGCACGGAGTAGCCGCCGATGAGCAGGAGTGCGTAGAGGCTCAAAAAGACGAGGAAGGCCTGACGTGGGCCGTTTTTCTGATGATTGCCGATGAGGCCGTGCCCCATGCCGATGAGGGCAAGGCCGACGATCATGATTTCCGTCCAGGTGAGGCCGCCATCGCTGCGCCAGGTGAGGAGCGTGAGGTAGTAATGCCAAGGCTTCTCATGGCCAGCGCCGCCGGAGCGTTCCAGATAGTTCGCATAGGTGGTGTAGCTGTTTTTGACGGCGTCCCAGTCATGGAAGCCGCCGGAATACATGGCCACGCTGACGATGGCGGCCGGGATGAGCACCCAGAGGAGCGGTTTGCTTGGCCGCTGCTTGGAGGAACCCATGGAGAAACCGCTGCGCCGAGGCTCGAAGGGGCCGAACAGCTGCTTCGCCACGATCCAAGCCACTAAACCGGCGACGACATTGAGGATGAAGGTTTCCTTGGTGGCATGCTGGAGGCCGGTGGCGATGCCGCCGAGGAGTAGCCAGAGCCTGCCCCCACCCTGCGAGTAGCGCCAGAAGCTGACGAGGGCGATCATGACGAGCAGCACGAGTGGCGTCTCCATGATGTAGTAGCGTGAATAATACACCTGCATCGGCGAGACGGCGGCGAGCAGCATGGCGGCCACTACGCCGCCACGTCCGAGCACATCCGTGAGCAGGAGCGTGGTGAGGATGAGTAGCAGGCCGCAGACGGCGGTGACGGTGCGCAGTTGATCAGCGTGCCAAGTTTCTGGAGCGCCCCAGAAGGCCAGCTTCGACCAGAGGATGGCGGCGTAGTGCAGGCCGGCGCCGTGGTAATCCTTGGGGTCGTATTGAAAATGGCCGGTGGTTTGAAAATCGGCCGTTTTGAAGGCGAGGATGGCCTCGTCGGTATGCATCGGGCGCTCGTCGAGCAGCGGCAGCCGGTAAAACGTCGCCGCCGCCATCGCGATGACTGCGAGGAGCAGAAAGGAGGTCGTGGAAAGGGCAGGGGCCTTGTTCGGATACATGACAGGGGCGGCCCTCCTAGCCCAGCATGACGCGGCGTTCCACCATCAACCGCGAGCCGCGGTGCCGGCGGAGGTGAAATTCTTCCCGCACGGGCGGCGCGGTATCGCTGCCGCCGTGCTCGATTTCGACCGTGACGGCCTGCGGATAGGCACGGAGCCTCAGAAAGCGAAAGCGCGGCACCTCGCGGGCACGAAAAAAGACGTGGACCGGCACATGCGGATGCGTGGCATTCCACAGCCATCGGGCGGGCGGGAAGCCCTCCTCATCTGCCAGAGCCAGCAGGATCTCCCTCACGAGGTCCTCACCATGCCCGCCGGCCCAGCGGGCGGCCTCGCGGCGGTTGAAAAGCTGGTGCATCCAGGCCAGGAGCGGGTTCTTCCGGGCCGTCTCCATCTCCTCGATGAGCTCACGGGCATGCACGGCCATGAGCCGCTGAAACTCCTCCCGCGAGATGTGCCCGGCATCCCAGAGGCGGAAAAGCTTCTGCGGGCTGGGGAAGGACTCGGAGGAGGGGGGCATGCGGGGGGGGAGATTTATGCGCTTGTCGGCCCAAACAAACCGCTTTAATGGAAAAACATCCGGGCGCCTGCATGCCCGGCAGATCTACTTTTTGAACCTGGAGAATCGATGAAAGTCATTTTGCTATGCGGTGGGCTCGGCACCCGCTTGAGAGAAGAAACCGAATATCGTCCAAAGCCGATGGTGCCCATCGGCGGCCAGCCGATTGTGTGGCATATCATGAAGAGCTACGCCCAGCATGGATTCAAAGACTTTGTTCTCTGCCTGGGTTACAAGGGCGAGGTCATCAAGGACTACTTCCGCAACTATCTTTGGAACCGCAGTGACGTGACGCTGAAGCTGGGACGCAATCCTCAGATTACCTACCACAATAACCACGCCGAGGAAGACTGGACGGTCACCCTCCTGGAGACGGGCATGCAAAGCATGACCGGCGGCCGCCTGCTCAGGGCCATGAACCACATCGGTGACGAGGACGTGCTGCTCACCTAGGGTGACGGCGTCTCGGATTCCAACATCGCCGAATCGGTGAGCTTTCATTACGAGCAAAAGGCTTTGGTGACGATGACGGCGGTGCGGCCGGCCGGCCGCTTCGGCGAGCTCGGCATTGATCAAAACACGGTCTCCTCCTTCAACGAGAAGCCGGACCAGGAAGCTGGCTATATCAACGGAGGCTACATGGTGCTGGACAAATCCGTGCGCGAATATCTCAGCGGAGATGACTGCGTCTTTGAGCGCGAACCTCTCGAAAAGCTGGCTGCCACCGGCCGGCTGAAAGCCTACTGCCACGACGGCTTCTGGCAGTGCATGGACACCTACCGGGA
>JBKCXA010000316.1:0-4668 GCA_046316935.1 Prosthecobacter sp. | reverse complement strand
GCTCGATCCTCATCCGCGGCGATCATTTGTATGTGAACACCGGCACTGGCGTGGACAACACACATCGCCTCATCCGCCGACCGGAGGCACCGAGCCTCATCGTGGTGGACAAAAACACCGGCCGGTATCTCGCCCGCGATGACGAACACATCTCGCCGAACATTTTCCATGCCACCTGGTCATCGCCCAGCCTCGCGGAGGTGGATGGAAGGCCGACGATCTTCTTCTGCGGTGGCAATGGCATCACGTATGCCTTTGAACCGCTGGAGGCCGCGTCACCGTCTGATGCGGTCGTCACCTTGAAGAAGCGCTGGCAATACGATCTCGATCCCACCGCGCCGAAGTCGAAGGTGCATTTCTACACGCAAAACAAGCAAGAAGGGCCGAGCAACATCTACGGCATGCCGGTGATCGCGAATGACCGGCTCTTTATCGCGGGCGGCGGCGATGTGTTTTGGGGCAAAAACCAGTCCTGGCTTAAGTGCGTGAATCCGCGGGATGGCACGGAGGTGTGGAGTTACTCGCTCGGCAAGCACACGCTCACCACCGCGGCGGTTCACGATGGCCTTGTCTATTCTACGGATGCCGATGGCGGCGTGCATTGCGTGGATGAAAAGACCGGAGCCAGCATCTGGACGCACACGATGAATGGCACGTTCTGGTCCTCGCCGATGGTCGCGGATGGCAAAGTGTATCTCGGCACTCGCAAAGGAAACTTCTGCGTGCTCGCCGCGGGCCGTGAAAAGCAGGTGCGGTGCAATCTTGAGCTCAAGGTGCCCATCAGCGCCACCGTGACCGCCGCCAACGGCGTCGTTTACCTGGCGACGATGAAGCAGCTGTGGGCGCTGAAGGCCGAGTGAGGCTGTTTAAGCCGGCACTTGATAAAACGTGAGGCCGAGGATGGCATACACGGCGATGAGGAGCACGCCTTCCATCCAGTTTGACTCGCCATCCTGCGAGATGAGGGCCGTGACCGCCACGGAGACACCGACGGCGACGACTTCCATCGGTGTGAAGATGAGGTCCATCGGCTTGCCGAAGGCATAGCTGGCAAAAACGAGCACCGGGGCCACGAAGAGCGCCACCTGAAGGCTGGAGCCCACGGCGATGTTCAATGAGAGGTTCATCTTGTTCTTGAGGGCCATCAAAACGGCCGTGGAATGCTCCGCCGCGTTACCGATGATGGCGACGAGGATCACACCGACAAAGACCTCCGTGAGCCCGAGCGTGTGCGAGGCCTCCTCGACGGCACCGACGAGGAATTCGCTCATCACCGCCACGAACGCAGTCGCCACGAAGAGCACGAGCATGGACTTGCCCATGCTCCAGCCGTGGGTGCCGAGCGCCTGGTCCTCGTCGGCATTCGGCTCGCCGACGTAGAGGTGTGTGTGCGTCTTCAGGCTGAAGAACAGGCTGAAGATGTACACAATGAACAACACCACGGCGATTTCGAAGCTGAGGTCTTGCTCGTGAGATTTGCCGTTGTGTCCGGCGACAAAGTGAAACACGGCAGGCAGCAGCAGGGCGATGCCGGAGAGGGCGAGCATCGTGGAGCCGATGGAGGCGGCGGTTTGATTGAACTTCTGTGTTTTGAACTTCAGACCGCCACACAGCGAGCTGAGGCCGAGCACGAGGAGGATGTTGCCGATGATCGAGCCGGTGATGGAGGCCTTCACGACGCCGTGCAGGCCCTTGCTCATGGCCATGAGGGCGATGATGAGCTCGGCCGCGTTGCCGAAAGTGGCATTCAAGAGGCCGCCGATGCCTTCGCCGAGGCGTTCCGCCAGATGCTCGGTGGCGCGGCCCATCCATCCGGCGAGCGGGATGATGGCGATGGCCGAGGTGATGAAGATGGCGACCGGGCTGGCGTGCGTGAATTCGAGCACAGCGGCAACGGGCACAAAGGCCAGGAGCCAGTTCATGAGGTTTTTGGCGGCAAAGAGGTCTCGCATGCGGGCGGCTATCTAGGCCGCTGGGCCGCGCGATCAAGCCACGACGGTCCCAGGGTGAAAAATGGCCACATCGTTGGATTTGCGGCGGGCGTATGAAAAGATACCAACACGCCCCGCATGAACCTCCTCACCTCCCTGCCGCTCGCCGAGATCAACTTCCTCGACTTTTCCTGGACCAGCAGCCCGGAGGCCTGGGTGGCGATGGCGACCCTCACGATCATGGAAATCGTGCTGGGCATCGACAACATCGTCTTCATCTCGATCCTCGTGGACAAGCTGCCGGTGGCCGAGCGTCCGCGGGCGCGATTCCTCGGCCTGGGCTTTGCGATGCTCACCCGCATCCTGCTGCTGGCCTCCATCTCGTGGGTGATCCAGTTGAAGGACCCGATCTTCGCGGCCTTCGGGCATGAGTTTTCCGGGAAGGACATGGTGCTCGTCTGCGGCGGTCTTTTCCTGCTCTACAAGGCGACCGTGGAGATCCATCACAAGGTGGAGGGCTACGAGGAGGATGAAAACGGCCATGCCAAACCCACCGCGAAGGCAGCCCTCGGCGCCATCCTCGTGCAGATCGCCATCCTCGACATCGTCTTCTCACTCGACTCGGTGATCACGGCGGTGGGCATGGTGGACCACATCACCGTCATGGTGGCCGCCGTGCTGATTTCCGTGGGCTTCATGATGTTCTTCGCCGGGGCGGTGAGTGATTTCATCAGCGAGCATCCCACCGTGAAGATGCTGGCGCTGTCCTTCCTGCTGCTCATCGGCACCACGTTGGTGGCGGAGGGCTTCCACGTCCACTTCTCGAAGAACTACGTCTATTTCGCGATGGGCTTCTCGATCTTCGTCGAGATGCTGAACATCCGGATGAAGAAGAAAATGGTCGTCAAAAAGGCTTCCTGAGGTGGTGTGCCACAAACGGCACATCGTTGTGCCGAAAACGGCGCTTTTTGGCACAACGAACCGTGGTTTGAGCCAGCCTTCGAAAGGGGATAAACGCGCTGAAACATCGTAAAATCAAGGCTTCCAGCGTCGCGAGGCATGGTCTGGCATGGCTGATGCAGAGATGGGATGCGGAACTCGAAACTCCAAAACCCCAACACTCAACCACCCCCATCCAAACCATGAAACTCATCCGCTCCACTCCCTCCGCCCTCGCCCGTGTCTCTGACTTCGACGAGTGGTTCCGCCATCCCTTCGCCGGCATGCCCACGCTGGGCCAGTTCTTCAGCCAACTCGGCGAGGCCTTCCCTGGCATCACCTCCGACAAGCTGGCCGTCGATGTCCACGAGGACAAAGACGCCTACCACGCCCACTTTGAAGTGCCCGGCGTGAAGAAGGAGGACGTCAAAATCGAGCTGAACAACGGCATGCTCACCGTCACCGCCGAAAAGCGGGCCAAGAATGGCGAGAACGAAAGCAGCTACACCCTCAGCCGCTCCGTCTCCGTGCCGGAAGGCGTGAACGTCGAAGCCATCGCCGCAAAGCTCGAGGACGGCATCCTGAACCTCACGCTCCCCAAGGCCGAGCACAAGAAACCCCGCACCATCGAACTCAACTAAACCTCTCACCTCTGACTTCTCACTTCTAACCTCTTCACCACCATGAACGCCACCTGCACCCCTTCCACCTGCGCTCCAGCCGCTCCTTCCGGCGTGACGGAATCCGTCCGCAAACCGCTCTATAACGTCAACGGCAGCTCCGACGCCTACGAAGTGCGCGTCGAGATGCCCGGCGTGCCGAAGAGCGGCGTGAAGCTCGACCTGGAGGACAACATCCTCACCGTCCGCGGTGAACGCTCTTCCAATGTCCGCGAGGGCATGAAGGCGCTCCATCGCGAGCTTTCCCCGCTCAACTACCTGCTCCGCCTGCGCCTGAACACGCCGGTGGATGAGGACAAGATGACGGCCAAGCTCGAAGACGGCGTGCTCAGCATCACGCTGCCGCTCAAAGAGGCCGCAAAGCCCCGCCAGATCACGGTGAACTGATTCAGCACCTCAAAAAATCAGCCGCGACGTGCCTCGAAAGCCGTCGCGGCTTTTGTTTCTCTCACACCAACGCCGCACAGAGCATCCGGGCCGCGTCCTCGGCATTCGTGCCGAGCTGCTCGCGGATGAAGTCCCGCAGGCGGCGGCGGGCACGGCAAAGTGCCACACGCAGAGCCCCGCTTTGCGCCTCCTGGTGCGGCGTCTCGTCCACCAGATCACTTTCCAGCCGCTGCCATACCTCACGGCGACCGCTGGCGCAGAGTTCCTGGTTCATGCGTTCGAGCGCCTTCTCCAGCACCTCACGCGCCCAATCACGATCCTGCTCGCGATCCGGCGTGGCATGGTCATCAGCCACATCAATCGGCTGGCCTTCGTCGTCATGAAGCGAAAAGCACACACAGCCGCCACCGCGACGCTGGCGAGTGCGGAACTGCCAGCGCTTGATCAGCAGTGTGCGCATGCGGGCCAGCAGGAAGGCCGATTGCTCGCCATTGTCCGGAATGGACGCGGCGCGGTCGATCTGGCCCTGAGCCACCAGTTTGGCAAAAAGCTCCTGCGCCGCGTCCTCCGCATCGTGCATCTCGCAGCCCCGTGAACGAGCAAAGGCACACAGCGAGGCAAAGTGACGGCGATACAGCGTGGCTCCTGCGGAGCTGTCATGCGTGGTGGAGGTAGATTCGGCGAGGTTCATGGCGTGGGAGGTGGTTGTTCTGCCGGAATGAGAAACCCGC
>JBKCXA010000315.1:0-3927 GCA_046316935.1 Prosthecobacter sp. | reverse complement strand
TCTCGAAGGGCAGCGTCGTGGCGAAGTTGTCGCTCAGCGTGATGCGAAACGTGCCGTCCGCCTTCGCCTCGAAGGCATACAACGGATCACGGTTCTCCAGTTTGACCAACCCGGGAGCCGGAGTCACCACCGGCGCGTCCGCCACCTCCGCCTGCGCCGTCGTGCTGCCGTCTGCTTTGAGGTTCTCGATCACCAGATGCGGGTCCGTCGCATGCCCGAGCTGATGGGAGAGCACCTGAATCACGAAACGCTCCCCCGCTTTGAAAGGCAGATCAAAGGTGTGGATTCCCGCGAAGGAGCCTTTCACTGTTACACCAATGGAGATCGGTCCGAGCGGTCCGATCGGTCCGATCTGTCCGACCGGCGGCACCGAATCACCCAGCACCACCCGAAAAGCATAATCATCTCCCGTGCGGTGCATCAGCTCATGCAGCCGCAGCCGGTAGCTGCCATCGGCAGGCGCGGTGAAAACCAACGTGCCATTTTTCATCCTCGCCATTTCACGACCTTGCAGGTCCGTCACGGCTCCGAGAAGCTCGGTGCGCGTGTCAAAGCGATGCCCGTCAAAGCTCGCGCTGATTGTCTGGCCTTTCTTTGCCTCAATCGTGAACCACTGCGGCGTCGTGGCCTTGAAAGCACCTTGAATCGCATCGCCGACCTTCACGGGATGCGCTTTGTCCGCCTTCGCGTTCGTGCCGGGGCTTTCGACATTCGTGTGGTTGCTCACCTGAAACACCCGTGGGTTGCTCACGCCGTATCGACCGACAAAACGCAGGTCATGCAGCCCTGGCTTCAAATCCGCCGGCAAGGTCAGCGCCGCCTTCGTCACCGAAGAGATGGGAATCGAGCGATCCCCGATCATGACCGCCTTTGGCCCGTCCAGGTCCGTCCCGCGGAGCGTCAGCTCCACACTTGTTCCCGGCTTTCCACCCAATGGCGAGATGCTCGTGAGCACGGGTGAAGGGAAAATTGCCTGGGACCACGCGGAGCCGCCAAGCATGAACAACGAAAGCAGGAAACAGGGAAACCTCATGCCAGACATACGCCGCCAAGCAGTCATCTCCTGCGCGCCGTTAGTTTCTAGGTCCAGGAATCTTTTGCGGCACCTTGGGCTGCGGCATGGCGTCCTTGATGCGCTGGTCCGGCGGGATGCCGAGCCAGTTTTCGACGTTCTTGAGATGCTCGATCACGCCCGGCGTGTTCATGCCGCGGTCGTATTCTTTCTTGAGGATGTCGTAGGCCTTGCGCCAGGCGTCCGGGTTGTTCGGCGCCTGCGCATACGCAAAGGCGGCGAGGTGCAGGGTGATGATGGGAGCGCCATGCTTGCGGGCCTCCAGGTAGGCGTCACCGGCTTTCGCCATCTCGTAGCTGCGGCGGAAGTAGATGTCGGCGAGGCGTTCCCACAGGCGCGGATCATTGGGTGAGAACTTGAGGCCTTGGAGCAGGATGGCGATGCCACGATGGACATGCTCGTGGAATAGCTGGCCGCGGATTTCATTGTTGCGGGCATCGCTCTTGTCCCGGTTGTAGAGGTAAAAACCGGCGGCGTTGTAGGCCATGTGCCAGGCGGCCTCGTCCCAGTAGGTGGCGTTGCGTGGCTGGAGTCGTGTGACGATGCGGTAAAGGCTGTCCACCTGCGCCCAGTTCACGCGTTTGAATTCGGTGTAGGCGCGGAGCTGTAACATGCTGGCCACCAGACCCCGCACGCCGCCGAGAATCGCGGCCAGGCCGCTCTGGCCCATGCTTTCCACGGCGCTGACGGACACCGGCTCGTCGATGAGCCTCGCGGCACGCAGATCACGCGTCACACGCTGCTCCAGCGGCAGCTTCACCACACCGAGGATCAAAAGAACGGCGAGAGCCTGGAGTTTTCGCTTCATAGCTCCTTCTCCACGAATAGCAGATGGGCGATGGTCATGTAGCCGCACACATACATCGCGGCGATGCCGGTCATGTCGAGCACGGCGGACCAGGAGACGCTGGCACCATTCACCACGCCATCCACGATGTCGAACTGCGCCAGATCCGGGAAAATAATGGCCAGCGCCAGTGCCGCGAGACGCTCCGCCGTGCCGCTGAGGTAGGGATGGAAGAAAAACTCGCGCAGCAGATGCTCGCCATGGCCGATGATCACCGCGCAGAAGGACACGACGATGGTGAAAAGTGTGGAGCTGGCGATGCACGCCAGCACCAGCGCCATCGTGGTGACGACGGAGGCCTTCAAAAAGATCGCGAACACCGCCCAGTGCATGTCCCAGGTGAGGCCCTGCCTCGCCACGATGGCCTTCACTCGCTCGATGGTCTCCGGCGTGGCCTGGCCGTCATACTCCAGCGCCCGCAGCGCATCCTCCATCACCATGCCCTGTCGCGTGTAGATCACGGCGCTGAGCACCAGATCCATGAGGATCAATCCACCGCCGATCAGCATGAGCACGCCGAGCAGTTTTCCCAAGAGGTAGTCAAAGCGTGGCACCGGCTTCGAGAGGATCGTGTAAAGCGTGCGGTCCTCCATGTCCTTTGGCAGCAGCAGGGCGGTGGACACGATGCCGATGACGATGCTGAAGATCTGGAGAGCGCCGAGGGACACCGTTTTGATGAGGCCGAGCTGCTGCTCGGGATTGATGACCGAAAAGGCAAAACCCGCGCCCACGACGAGCACGCAGAAGAGCACGAGGAAGAAGAGGATCTTCATCCGCACCAGCTGCGTCACGGTGGCGAGCGCCAGCGTCCACACGCGGGCGATTTTTAAAGCGATGCCGGAAGGTTGGATCGTGGCCGGGGTCATGATTTTTCGTCCGTGGCCTCCAGGAAGAGTCGTTCGAGCGTGGTACGTGGTTTGCCGCTGCTCAGGAGCTTCGCTCCGCCGCCGCTGGCCTTCACGAGCTGCTCGATTTGAGCCAGCAGCGCGGCGCTGGCATTTTCCAAGGTGATCTCCGTCTGGTTCTCCACGGCGGTGAGATCATCGAGGCGGCCTTCACGCACCATGTTGCCATGCGCCATGATGCCCACGCGATCACACACCTCCTGCATCTGCTCCAGCAGGTGGGAGGTGACGAGCACCGTGAGGCCGCGCTGCTTCATTTCGAGGATGAGATCGCGAATCTTCCGCGAGCCTGCCGGGTCGACACCCGCTGTGGGTTCATCGAGCACGAGCAGGCGTGGATCATGAATCAAAGCCTGCGCCAGCCCGAGACGTTGTAGCATGCCTTTGGAAAAACCACCCACGCGGCGATCCGCTGCTGATTCGAGGCCGGTGAGCTTCAGCATGTCCTGTGCACGGTCTTTGAGGTTCTGGCCGCCGAGGCCGCACAGGCGACCGTAAAACAGCAGTGTCTCCAGGCCGGTGAGGTGTTTGTAGAAATACGGGTTCTCGGGCAGGAAACCCACGTCGCGGCGGCTCGCCACCTCCGTGCTCGATTTGCCAAAGATGCTCGTCTCGCCCTTCGTAGGCGCCAGCAGGCCGAGGATGGCCTTCATCGTCGTCGATTTGCCGCTGCCATTCGGTCCGATGAGGCCATAAACCTCGCCCGCCTGCACTTCAAAGCTTACGTCCTTCACCGCCGTGAACGAACCCTTCACCAAGGTGCCTTTGAAGACCTTGGTGAGGTGGCGGACGGAGACGGCTGGGACGGTTTCGCTCATGCGGGAGGTTGCGGGCCGCATTGGATGGCGAGGAAATGAACGGCGGCAAGATTTCCTCCGCTTCGCTCGTTCACGCCGCCCCATGATCCGCCTCCTTCTATTGAGCCTCCTTGCCATCGCCACGCTTCGGGCCGCCGATGCGCCGCCGAACATCGTCATGATCATCTCCGACGATCATTTGTGGAGCGATTACGGCTTCATGGGCCATCCCGTGGTGCAGACGCCGCATCTCGACCGCCTCGCCAGCGAGAGCCTCACCTTCAAACGCGGCTATGTGACGAGCAG
>JBKCXA010000314.1:0-4519 GCA_046316935.1 Prosthecobacter sp. | reverse complement strand
CACCAAGGCCATCTGCGAGATGCTGGTGAATGATCACACGCGCAAAGGACACTTCGATGGTCGCAGCGTGCGGCTTCCCACGGTCATCATTCGTCCCGGCAGGCCGAATGCCGCGGCCTCGAGCTGGGCCAGCGGCATGTTTCGCGAGCCTTTGAACGGCGAGGCCTGCCTGCTGCCCATCCGCCGTGACCAACCGCATCCGATGACGGGCTACCGCACGGTGATTGAAAGTTTCATCGCCCTCGCTGAAGTAGATGAAGTGCCATTGGGCAAAGATCGCGCCTATGTGCTTCCCGCGCATCGCGTCACGCCTCAGATCGCCGAGAAGGTCATCACCGAGGTGGCGGCGGAGAAGGGGATCAGGCTGGGAGCCATCGAGGATGCCTTCAACGAACGCATCCAGGGAATCGTGGACAACTGGCCGCAGCAGGTGGACGGCAGCCGCGCTGTCGCCATCGGTGTGCCGCCTCCGCCGCCGCTCAAAACCATCGTGGAGCAGTATGTGGAGGACTTTCTCGGCCGCTGAGCGGCTCGAAGGCGATCACACGTCCTTGTCTTTCGAGGCCTTTTTGGCCGGGATAAAGCCTTCCGGCCCTTCCGGCCATTTCGCTCCTTCCAAAATCCCGCGGCGGATCAGAGAGACCTCGTCCATCGGGATGCGGTGACCGGTGGCGGGCATCGCTTTTTTATCTTTCGGAGGCAAAGTCAGCGTGATGAGCAGCAGGCTGCGATCTGGCCCGCCCGGCGCAATCACCGGCCCGCCGGTGCGCTTGGCAAAGGCCAGCTTGCGGCTTTGCAGATTCAGATCGCCCAGCATGGATTCCGAGTGATGGCACTCGATGCAGCGATCCGCGAGGATGGGCTTGATCTGGCTGACAAAGTCCACTGGCGGCTCGGCGGCGCTGGCGAGCATGGATGAGACGAGCAGGGCGGCGAGTGTGGAGATTGATTTCATGATGACAGTCTCTCCGATAGGTAGGCGTGCGTCTTGCCCTCGCTTGGCGCTCTCTGCGCTCATTTTGTCTTGGCTTGATCCGTGGCGGGGCCTGCTCCGAAGCGCCGGGCCTCGCGCACGGCCTCGGTGGAGCCGGAGCGGATGAGGCCGTCGAGGTAGGTGGCGAAGGATTCGGCATCGCCGGGCCAGAGGGGGCGCTGATGGGAAGGGGTGAGCAGCCAGCGGGCGAGTCGCGCGGAGGGATCTTCGCTGGTGATGGGGAAAAAATCGCGGCGTATGAGGGGCGAGGTGCCATCGGCTTGCAGGCGGCGGCCGCCGGACTTTTCGGCGAAGTCGAGGAACCATTCTGCAGCGCTCACATCCCGCCGCGGCAGCGGCAGCGTGAACCAGCCGCCGCTGGGCCGCTCGTAATGATACACGCGGCCATCGGCGCTCATGCGCACGGCACGGGCCTTCTCACCATGCTTCCACGGTGGCATGAGGGCATCGCCCGTGGCGGTGTCCCAGGCATGATGCACGCCTTCGAGGGTGATCGTGATGAGCGTGCGGGCATCCGGCGAGAGCAGCAGATGCGTGACGGCCTCCTCATGGATGAGCTCGGGGACGAGAAGGATGTCTTCACCTGCTTTTGTGATACGCACACGGCGGTCGCCATTGGTGGCGATGCGCTTTGTGCCGTGATCGAGCGAGAAAATGCCGCTGACTGGCATGGCGGATGAGGCGTGAAAAGACGGGCTGGAGCAAGTTTTGACATCAGGAGGCCCCAAGGATAAAAAACGCGGCTCCAGCGTGCGGGAGCTTGTCTCCCAGACAATGATCTCCGGCGTTTCGGCATAGGCGAGTGTGGTCAGGGTGCCATCGTGGGCCGTGGCGGCGAGGCGGGCGGGCTTGCCGCGATGAGTGGAGTAGTTTCGTGAAAGCGCCTCCCATAGGCGCAGCTCGCCACGCTGGCTCACGGCGAGCGCATGACCCCGCTGGCTGAGCGGCCGGCAGAGCATGACCGGGCCATCGCGGGTGATCGTGGCGGCCAGCGGCCTCGCGTTGGGAAGCTGCCAGGTCCACACATGACCGCGGTCATCCCCGGTGAGAAGGATGCGGCCATCTCCGCTGAAACTGGCGGCGGTGACGGGACCAGAATGAAGCAGCGGAGTGCCATGCAGGCGCAGTGTGGGCACATCGACGATCCACGCCATGCCATTGCGCATGCCAACGGCTGCCCAGGGGTGCTCCGCAGCCATCACGAGCACGCCGATCTTTCCCGGCATCCGCTGCGGGGATCCGAGCACCTCAGCTCGACGCGGCGCACAGCAGGCCAGATCGGCCTCGCTGGCTGCCACGGCGAGATTTGCTTTTCCATCGCAGGCGAGCAGATGCACCGGGCCACCGAGATGCATCTCCGCAGCGAGCGGCGCATGCGTTTCGAGATCCCAAAGCTGCACCGCGCCCTTTTCCGTGCCAGCGAGCACCGCTTTCGCATCTTGGGTCAAGGCCAGCGCCTTCACCGCACCGTTCATCGGCATCGAAAACTGCGTGTGGCGTGCCGTGGCGAAATCAAAGCGGGCCAGCGAGCCATCACTCAGCCCCAGGACGACGATTTCCTCATCGGCGCTCATTTGAAACGCGGTCACGCGCACGCCGGTGGGCAGCGTGGTGGCATGCCGCGTGCCTTTCTCCACCTCCCAGCGCACGAGCATGTCCGGCTGCTCTGCGGCATCGTTGCCAGTGGGACGACACACAGCCACGATCTGTCGCAGGCGGCTGTTCACTCCAAGAAAGCGCAGATCCGTGTGCGGCTCAGGCGGTCGCAGCGCCCCACCCTTGGTGCGGCCGATATGGGTGCGCTGCAGCATCTCGTGCAGGTAAACAGCGGTGATCTCGTTCGCTGGATTTGTGCGCAGCGAGCGGCAGAGATGCGCGATGGCCTCGCCATGCCTTCCGCGCTCCGCGGCCTGCCTGCCGGCGATGTAGTCCTGGCGGCTGAAACCGGCGCGTTCGCTCTTTTCATGCTCCGCGGCCAGTTGGAGGGCTTTTTCAGCCCTTCTATAATTCATCCAGCTCACGAGCGTGGCGGCACAAAGCATCAAAACCAGCCCCAAAGCCGCCGCGACGCCCCAGCGATGCCGCTGGGTGAATTTCCGCATCAAATACAGCGTGCCCGGCGCACGGGCGATGACGGGTTGATGATTCAAAAAGCGCCCCACATCTTCCCCAAGGGCACTCGCACTGCCGTAGCGACGCTCTGGCTCGATGGCCATCGCTTTCAGCGTGATGGCATCGAGATCACCGCGAAGCTCCGTTTTGATCAGCGAGGGCCGTGGAGCATCACTCCGGGCGATTTCGAGAAGCGCCACATGCAGTGATTTGCCCTTCATCGACTCCGGCTCGACCACCGGCGCATCCGTGAGCATTTCATAAAGCAGCGCACCAAGAGCATACACATCACTACGCACATCCACCGCCTCCGCGCCACGCTCCACCTGCTCCGGGCTGATGTAGCCGGGCGTGCCCATCACCTGGTCGAACTGCGTGTAGATCGTGCGCTTCGTCAGCGGCGCATCCACAGCCTTCGCGATGCCGAAGTCGATCACCTTGGGCCGCGGGCGGCCGTTTTCCTCGGTGATGAGGATATTCGAAGGTTTGATGTCGCGATGAATGACGCCTTTTTGATGCGCGTGATGCACCGCCTCGGCGATTTCGACGAAAAGCCGCAGACGCGTCTCCAGATCCAGCTCGTGCTGCCGCACAAACTCCGTCCCCGGTGGTCCGTGGACCCGCTCCATCACGAAAAACGGCCTGCCGTCCTGCGTCTCGCCCGCATCGAGCACCTTGGCGATGCCCGGATGATCCATCAGCGCCAGCGCCTGCCTCTCCGCTTCAAACCGGGCGATGATCTGGCCGGTGTTCACATCCGATTTCAGCACCTTCACCGCCACATCACGACGCAGCGCGCCGCCCTGATGCGCCTCGTAAACGACACCAAAACCGCCCTCGCCGAGTTTTTCACCCAGCTTGTAACGGCCCATGATCCGCGATTCGAGACCCTCCTCATTCGGTGTGGCCCGCGCCGCCTGAAATGCCGCCGTCTCCAGCTCCGGCATCTCCAGGCCGCCGCGCAGCAGGCACGTCGGGCAGAAGCCCGTGGCCGGGAGGGCGTTTCCGCAGTCTGGACAGGTGGCAGGCATGAATGACGAATGACGAATGCAGAATGTCGAATGACGGGCTCGATCATCCTTCGTCATTCGACATTCGTCATTCGTCATTTTCACGCCACTGGGCTGCTAAACACCGTCAGCAGATGATCCAGCTCCGCATCGACCTCGGCGGGGTCATCGACGGTGACAGCGATGTGCTTCTGAAGCAGATCGCGGTAGCGTTTGCGCAGGCGGTGAACGGCCACGCGGGCAGCCTGCTCATTGATGCCGAGCTGCGCGGCGGCCTCGGCATAGCTGGGTGCCTCCGCCTTCCACGACAGGAAGCCGCTGAAGGCCGCGAAGGCTTCCGCCTTGCCGTTGCGGGTGTGTTCTTGCTCCAGCTCATGCAAAACATTCTCCAGCAGCGTCACGG
>JBKCXA010000313.1:0-3551 GCA_046316935.1 Prosthecobacter sp. | reverse complement strand
GGGGCGGTCCATGTCGAGGTAGTCGAGCATGCATTTCAGGTAGGCCAGCTTTTTGGCTCCAGGCTTGGCGGTCTTGGATTGGACGACGGCTTCGAAATCAGCCTTGGCGGCGGCGGCATTACCGAGCGCGAGGTGGGCGCGACCGCGGTTGTATTGAATGTAGGCATCATCAGGCGTGAGGGGCAGCGCGGCGTTGTAGGCATCGAGAGCCTCGTCCGCCCGGCCAAACAGCAGCAGGGCATCTCCGCGTCGGTTTTGCGCCTTGGCGGTGAGGGTGGATTTCTTTTCGTGATCGGGCGGCAGGCATTCGCGAAGAGCCTCCAGCACGAGCTCGCAGGTCTTGAGGGCCTTTTCGACCTTTGGCGAGGCTTCGGTGGCGTCTTTGAGATCATTCTTCGCCTGCTCGAGCAGGGCTTCCAGCGGCCCGGTGGCGAAATCGCCCACGCCGCGGCTCAGCGCCGTCTGCTTCAGTGCCTCGACGCATTCGGCGGCCTTGCCCGCAGCGGCCAGTTTGGTGATTTCAGCGTTCGTGAGCAGCGGCACGGGCTCTGCCTTCATCGGCGCAGCAGGCGGTGGCGGGCTCGTGGGCGCATTGCCAGCCAGATACACATCCTCACCGATCAATCGCGAATACTCAGCTGGCACCTGCGTGCCGCCGGAACGCTCCAGCACGCCGGCCCGCGTCCGCTTGAAGACCTGCTCGATCGTGAGGCCCGGTGTGCGCATGTGCTTCAGCAGCTCGGAGGTGTAGAGGCCGTTCACATCCTCGCCATCATGAGCCGTGCGTCCGGCATCGGTGGCAAAGGCGATGAGCGATCCTGCGGGCGGTGTCATCTCCGTCAAACCTCCCGCGGCAGCCGCATCGCGGGTGCGCGGACTGCGTGCCACCGGCGTGTTCCGGCAGGCATCGAGGATCACCAGATTGCAGCGACCACCTGCCGCGCTCATTTCCGCCACGGCCTGCTCGGCATTGAATAGCTTTGTCTCCGCCAGCAGGCGCAGCGTGGTGTCATCCGCGTCCTGCGGATCGTAGCCGCTCTTCACCGGGATGAGGTAGTTCGAGCCTGCTACCGTGATGCCGTGGCCTGCGTAGTAAAACACGGCCACTTCCGCACCACGCAGGTTCTTCCGAAAGTCTCCCACCGCCTCCAGCAGCTCATCGCGCGTCACGTTGTGCTCCTCGATCACTTGGAAACCAAGAGCCCGCAAGGTCTTGGCGACCGCTTTGGCATCGTTCACGGCATTCTTCAGGGCTCCGATGCTCGTTTCATACTTCGCATTGCCGATGACCAGCGCCGTGCGTGGGCTCTGTGCCGACGCAAAAGCCGAAAACAGGGTAAAAAGGGCGATTCGGAGGCTCATGGCGGGAAAGGGAGTGGTGGAGCGCTGGAGTATTGGAGTAATGGGTAAACGGAACAAGCATTTCTCCAACACGCCATTCTCCACGATGAAAGGTCCCACGCTCCTCCTCAGCCTCCTGCTGGCCGCCTGCGCCTCTGAAGCTCCTCGTGCGCCCGAGTTGATGCCGGGTGATCCTTCCGCACCCTCGCAGGTCTCGCCTCAGGAGGCCATGAGCATCGCCCAGCGCTTCACCAGCCATGCCTGGCAGCCTTTTGCCAGAAACATCCTGCATGGTCGCGATAGCTCTGGCGTGCTTGTGAACACGCCGGATGTGACCCATGAGCCCCAGCATGAGCGTCGCGGCTGGTGGGTGCCGGGCCAGGCGAATGAAGGGATGCCTTACAAGTGGGGCGGTTTTGATGATCCAGCCTCGTTTGATGCCGCCATCGCGAACGGTCTCGCCGCGGGCGATGTCTCGTCACCGGAGAAACGCCGTGCCGACAATGCCGGCGTGAGCCAGCAGGCCGCGGGCGTCGATTGCTCCGGCTTTGTCTCACGCTGTCTGAAGTTGCCACGCGTGCATGACACCTCGCAACTGCCCGCCATCTGCACGCCGCTGGCCTCCGCCCTCGACCTGCAACCCGGCGACATCCTGAACATTCCGCGTCGTCATGTGCTGCTCTGCGCCGGCTGGACCGATGCCTCGAAGCAATGGATCTTCTACTACGAGACCGGCGGTGCGCCCGACTACTGGAAGCCGGGGCTCAAACAAGCTCCGCTCGATGCGCTTCTCGCCCTCGGTTACACGCCGTTGCGCTACAACGGCATGGCCCGCGAGATCGTGCCCTCCGGCAAACAACCGCGTGAGGTGCTGACACGCTCCGCGAAGGCCGGAGCAGCGATCGTAACAAATCCGACCATCGGGGAACCATAAACCTGCACCACCATGAAAGCCCGCCCCTCCTTTTGGATCGCCTTGCTGCTCGCTGTGAGCTTCGCCGCGTGGCGGATGGAGCTGTTTGCGCAGCCATTGGATCTTGGGAGTGGCGCACGGTATGTGCCGAGACGGGTCGGCGGTGTGATGCTGCATCTCGTTTTCTTCGACGAATCGAAAACCAAGCTGCTCGTGCTCTCCAATCCCGGCCGTGGATCGGAAAAGCAGCTCGATGCATGGGGGCGTGAGCACAAGGCCGTGGCGGTGTGCAATGGCGGCTACTTTGACGTGGGCAAACGAGAGCCTTCCGGCCTGGAGATTGCTGGCGGAGTGCGCAGCGGCACGGCGGTGAATCGTGGAGAGTATGGCGGCAGCCTCGTTGTGAGGGATGGAAAGACGGAGCTGGTCTGGGACACCGAGTTTCGCGATGATCCCAAGATCACCGAGATGGTGCAGTGCAGCCCGTGGCTGGTGAGCGATGGCAAACCCTGGTCGCCTCCCTCCGATGGCAAGCCGGAGCCGAAGAACGCCCGCACCTTCATTCTGACCGATGGCGCGGGGCATTGGGCCATCGGCACCGCTCAAAATGTGGGCTTGGTGGAGTTGGCAAAACTGCTGGCTGCTCCGGGCACGATTCCCGAGTTTTCGGTGAAACGAGCATTAAACCTCGATGGAGGTCCTTCGACCGGTTTGTGGTTCAAAACGGCCGATGGACGCGAAAATCTCGACAAGCCTGGATGGATCGTTCGCAACGGCATCGCGGTGATTCCGCGGTGAAGGCCCGGCTCACTTCAGCACCGGTGCCGTCTGCTCCGGGGTCACTCGGCCGGGCGGCAGTTCCAGCAGGCGGATGTTGCGGAAGTGAATCTCGCTGCCCTCGGACTCCAGGCAGAGGTAGCCTTTGCGCACGGTGGACTGGCTGACGCCGTTCACGAACTTGCCGTTGATGGCCAGCTTCACCACGCCATCGACGGCCACCACGTCGTAGGTGTTCCACTCGCCCGCCCCCTTGCAGCGGAACTCGAAGGACATGCTTCGCTTGCCCCGCGGGTTCTCGGGGACGATCTCCAGGCCGTTGGCGCCAAAGAGTTCGCCGCTGACGTAGCCCGGGTGATTCGGCTGGCCATCTTTCAGAGGATGCAGCGCGGGCCATTGCAGCTCGAGCATCTGCACCTCGAGGCCTTTCGGCAGTTCCTTGCCCGGCGCGGGCGTGGCATCGCTCCACAAAAAGACCCCGCTGTTGCCGCCGGGCTTCATGTGCCGCCACTCGATGTGC
>JBKCXA010000312.1:0-3820 GCA_046316935.1 Prosthecobacter sp. | reverse complement strand
CAGATTACCTACCACAATAACCACGCCGAGGAAGACTGGACGGTCACCCTCCTGGAGACGGGCATGCAAAGCATGACCGGCGGCCGCCTCCTTCGGGCCATGAAACACATCGGTGACGAGGATGTGCTGCTCACCTATGGTGACGGCGTCTCGGATTCCAACATCGCCGAATCGGTGCGCTTCCACTATGAGCAAAAGGCTCTGGTGACGATGACGGCGGTGAGGCCGGCCGGGCGCTTCGGCGAGCTGGGCATCGATCAGGACACGATTTCCTCCTTCAACGAAAAGCCTGACCAGGAGGCCGGATACATCAACGGAGGCTACATGGTGATCGACAAATCCGTGCGCGAATATCTCAGCGGAGATGACTGCGTCTTCGAGCGCGAACCTCTCGAAAAACTGGCTGCCACCGGCAGGCTGAAAGCCTTCTGCCACGACGGCTTCTGGCAGTGCATGGACACCTACCGGGAGTTTGAGATGCTCAACAAAATGTGGGATAGCGGAAAGGCTCCCTGGAAGGTCTGGTGATGTTTGGCTCCGTCTATCAAGGCAAGCGCGTGCTGCTGACCGGTCACACCGGTTTCAAAGGCTCGTGGCTTACTCTCTGGCTGCATTCGCTCGGTGCCCGTGTGAGCGGTTATGCGCTTGCGCCACTGCACGCGGACGATTTGAAGCATTTCATCCCCCAGGAGGTGCTGGAGCATGAATGGATCGCCGACCTGCGGGACCGTGAAAAACTCCGCGAAGCAATCACGACCTCCCAGCCGGACCTCATCATGCATCTGGCGGCCCAGCCGTTGGTGCGTCTGTCCTACAAGGAGCCGCTGGAGACCTTTTCGGTGAATGCCTGGGGCACGGCGTTGCTGCTGGAAACGGTGCGGGAGACAGGCTGCGCCGCTCCCGTGATCGTTGTCACGAGCGACAAGTGCTACCTGAACCAGAACCTCGGCCGCCCATTCTCGGAGGATGATCCTCTAGGCGGGCATGATGTGTATTCGATGAGCAAGGCTGCGACGGAGCTCGTGGTGGCCGCCTGGCATGCATCCTTCTTCTCCCGCGAGCCGGGCAGGGGGCGGATTGCCTCCGTGCGTGCGGGGAATGTCATCGGCGGTGGCGACTATGCCGCGGACCGAATCCTGCCGGATTGCACGCGTGCGCAGGTGGCCGGCGAGCCGGTGATCTTGCGCAACCCTTCCGCCACGCGGCCCTGGCAGCATGTTCTGGAGTGCCTGAGCGGCTACCTGAACGTGGGGCAGCATCTTTTCGCCGATCCGGGCTGCCGGGAACTGCTGAATCTCAACTTTGGCCCCGATCCCGAGTCCGAGCGCAGCGTGGGAGAGGTGGTGAAAGCCTTCTTTGAAGCCTGGCCCGGCCGCTGGGAGGCCCGGCCTGATCCCAACGCGGTGCCCGAAGCCACGCGACTGACTTTGAGCCACCAGAAAGCCACCCAAATGCTCGGCTGGCGTCCCGTTTGGGACTTTCAAAAAGCCACCCAAGTCACTGCCGAGTGGTATCGGGTGCGCCACACGCAGAAAGACGCTGACATGCTGGCATTTACTCGCCAACAAATCATCGATTACGCCGCCCAGGCCCGCTCTGCCGGCCTGCCGTGGACCAACTGACCAAGAACATGCCTGAAGCCCATCGCTGCCGCTCTTGCGGCTCCACCCGCTCCCTGCCCGTCATCGACCTCGGCCTTCAGCCGCTGGCAAACAATCTCCTGCGCCCGGAGGACCTCGAGAAGTCGGAGCCGCGCTTCCCTCTGGCGGTGTTTGTCTGCGCGGATTGCTGGCTCATGCAGATCACGGACACCGTGCCCCCTGTGGACCTTTTCAGCGACTACATCTACTTCTCCTCCTTCTCGGACGCGATGCTGAAGCACGCGAAGGCCGCGGTGGAAAAGCACATCGCGGAGAAGAAGCTCGGCAAAGACAGCTTTGTCATCGAGATCGCCAGCAATGACGGCTACCTGTTGAAAAATTTCGTGCAGGCGGGTGTGCCATGCCTGGGGTTCGAGCCCGCGGCAAACATCGCCGAGGTGGCCCGAAAAAACGGTGTGGAGACCCACTGCGAATTTTTTGGCCAAAAAACGGCCTCCGCGCTGCGGGAGCAAAAAGGCCGTGCTGATCTCATCCTCGGCAACAATGTCTTCGCGCATGCGCCGGACACGAACGATTTCGTGGCCGGTGTGGCGGAGCTGCTGAAACCGGATGGCTGGGTCGTTTTCGAGTTCCCCTATGGTGTGGAGATGATCGAGAAGGTGGAGTTCGACACGATCTACCACGAGCATGTGTATTACTTCACGCTCACGCCGCTCATCCCGCTGTTTGCCAGGCATGGCATGGATGTTTTTCATGTGGAGCGGCTGCCGATTCATGGCGGCTCGTTGAGGCTTTATGCCTGCAAAAAAGGCGTGGAGCAGGTTCGTGCCACGGTGAAAGAGACGCTTGATGCGGAACATCAGCTCGGAGTGACAGGGGGGGGCTATTATCAACGGTTCAGCGACCAGGCCGCGAAGGTGAAGTCCGATCTCATCACCTTCCTCGCGGGGCAAAAAGCAGCCGGCAAACGTGTCGCCGCCTACGGTGCCTCCGCGAAGGGGAGCACGCTCCTTAACTACATCGGCGAGGCTGCGGGTTCGCTGGAGTTCATCGCGGACCGCAGCACCTACAAGCAGGGCCGCCTGAGTCCAGGCCTGCATGTCCCCGTCGTGTCCGCCGAGGAACTCGCCGCCCGTGCGCCTGATTACGCGGTGCTGCTGGTCTGGAACTTCGCCGATGAGGTGATGGCCCAGCAGCAGGGCTTTCGCGCCAAGGGCGGCCGTTTCGTCATTCCGCTGCCGAAACTCACCGTAGCATGAAGTTCATCCCGACCACACTCGATGGAGTGCTCGTCGTTGAGCCTGAGCCCCGGCGGGATGAGCGCGGCTTTCTCGCCCGGACCTACTGTGAGAAAGAATTCGCCGCTGATGGCCTGAACACCCGCTGGGTGCAGCAGAATCACACCCGGACGCTCGGGCGTGGCAGCGTCCGTGGCATGCACTGGCAGGCGGAGCCGCTGCCGGAGATTAAGCTGGTGCGCTGCCTTGCAGGGCGGGTACTGGATGTCGTCGTCGATGTGCGGCCCGGATCACCCACCTTTGGGAAATGGCATGCAGAGGAGCTTTCCGCCGAAAACATGCGTTCGCTTTACATCCCGGCGGGCTATGCACACGGCTTTCAATGCCTGGAGGATGCTTGTGAGCTTTTTTATCTCATGTCCGAGTTTTATGTTCCGGAGATGGCCCGCGGGCTGAACTGCCGGGATGCAAAAACGGGCGTCAACTGGCCTCTGCCGGTGATCAATCTGTCGCCACGGGATGCCGCCCTGCCCGGCCTGGACGAACTCGCATGAAAATCCTCGTCACGGGTGCCACGGGTTTCATCGGCCGCGCTTTCTGCCTTGAGGCAGTCAGACGTGGAAATCGGATTCTGGCGCTCACACGAAACCCGGAGGCTCAAAGCGCTCCAGGCGTCGAGACTGCGGCGGGCACTCGGGCGGACACGCCGTGGGAGCAAGTGGCCCGTTTCGCCCCGGACGCCGCGCTGCACCTCGCCTGGACCGCCGAGCCAGGCGTGTATCTGCACTCACCTGAGAACGAGACGTGGCTGATGCAGAGCAAGGCGTGGTTTCAGCGGTTGTTCGATCTCGGCATCCCCTACGTCGCCGGCACTGGCACGTGCATCGAATATGCGGCATCAGCATCTCCTTTGAGCGAGGATGCCTCCCCTCTAGATCCGCAGTTCCCTTATTCACGAGCAAAAGTCGCCCTGTTCAACTG
>JBKCXA010000311.1:0-9824 GCA_046316935.1 Prosthecobacter sp. | reverse complement strand
GTTTGAGGCTCTGCAAAAGCAGGTGGGCTAATCCTGGCTTTGCTTCCATCGCCAATCCTGCGGTGAACGAACCCCCGGCCTGGCCTCGCCACCGGGAATGATGATTTCGTTGTTCCAAATCACCGCGTTCGTGGTGACGAGCGAAAACGGCACCTCGCCGGCCTTGGACCATGTTTGCGAATTCACATCAAAACCGAGCACGTCCCGCGGGAAGCCCGGATGCGCTGATTTGGGCTCAAAGTTGACGTTTGCGCCATCATCGCCACCGATGATCAGAATGCTTCCATCGACCACCGGAGCCGGTCCGGGTGCCGCAACGGCCACACGAGGCATGTCGGGTTGCTTTTGCCAGCCTGCCGACGTCGAATAGCTCCACGCATCCTTCAACCAGATGCGCTCCGCTTTACCATCCAAGCCCGCTTTTAACGCGGCTCCGCTGAATAGCCACACGCGACCTTCCGCCGCACTCATGCAGCTCAAAATGCGCCCACCTCCGGGACAAGAAGGAAGCTCTTGCCAGCCTGTGCCCGGCTTATTCAGATCGAGCGACCAAAGCGTGTTCAGCGCACTCGTCGCCGTTGGCGTCTCGATGCCACCGGCGATGTAGATCACGTCATCGAGCACACAGCCGCTCATGAAAGCACAAGGCTTCGGCAACGGCGGCAGTTTCGCCTCCGGCTTTTGCAGCCAGAAGACCTCGCGAAAATGCTCCGTGGCATTGCCACCGCCCGCGATGAGCATCCCCTGCCCTGTCGTGAGACTCACCCCATAGCCGTTTGGACGCGGCAGCTTGCCCTCTGGCTTCCACTCACCATCAAAAGCAAACACCGTGTCATACCAGACCTTCGTCCCGCCCTCCCACGGCATCTTGTCCGTGAAGTGCGTTCCACCGGCAACGATCAGCTTCCCATCCTGCACACCGGCAAAAGCCCCCGCGAAGCCGCGAGCATCAGGAATGTCGGGCAGGCGCGTCCAAGCCAGCGCGGCGAGCAGAAGTAGCGATTTCATGCCGCCTTTTACGGCTTCGCCATTCATTCGTCATTCTGGATTCATCATTCGTCCTTTCCCACTGAAAGCCTCCACACCTGCCCACCGTAGTTTTCTCCAATGCTCACCCTCTCCGGCAATTCTCACGGCAAACTTTGCGACGGCGTCTCGCGTCGCGATTTCCTGCGCATCGGCGGTCTCGCCATGGGCGGGCTGTCCTTGCCTGAGCTGCTGAAGGCAGAAGCGGAGGCCAAAGCGGGCCGCAGCTTCAAGTCCGTCATCATGATCTACCTCTGCGGTGCGCCGCCGCATCAGGACATGTATGACCTGAAGATGGACGCGCCGCTGGAGATCCGCGGCCCGTATAAACCCATCAAGACCGCCGTCCCCGGCATCCACATCTCCGAGCACGCCCCGCGTCTCGCGAAGATCATGGACAAGCTGGTGCCGATCCGAAGCATGTATGGCAGCCCGAATGGTGCTCACGACAGCTTCATCTGCTACACCGGCCGTCCGCCGCCTCCAAATGGTGGCAATGCGCCCACCGGCCGGCTTTCCGATCCGCCCTCCTTCGGCTCCGTCATCTCAAAGCTGCAAGGCCAGGCCGATCCGGCCATCCCGAGCTTTGTAGGCCTCGCTCCCAAGGCAGGCCATCCGCCTTACGGTTCACCGGGGCATCCGGGTTACTGCGGCAACACGCACTCCGCTTTCCGCCCGAACGGAGCCGGCGTGGAGGACCTCCAACTCAATGGCATCACGCTCGACCGGCTTGAAGACCGCCGCTCGCTGCTCGATGGCTTCGACAACTTCCGCCGTGAGATCGACGCCAGCGGTCTTGTGAGCAGCATGGATGCCTTCAATCAGCAGGCGCTGAATGTGCTCACTTCGAGCAAGCTGCTCACCGCGCTCGATTTGAGCAAGGAGAGCCTCAAAACCCGCGAACGCTATGGCAAGGGCGACGCCAAAAACTACGGCGACGGTGCCCCGCTGAATCTTGAGCACTTCCTGCTCGCCAGACGTCTCGTCGAGGCCGGTGCCCGCGTGGTCACGCTGAACTTCGGCCGCTGGGACTTCCACGATAACAACTACCCGCAGCTCCTGCGCCACCTGCCGCTCTTCGATCAAGGCATGAGCGCCCTCGTCGAGGATCTGCACGAGCGTGGACTCGATAAAGATGTCGCCGTCGTCGCGTGGGGCGAGTTCGGCCGCACGCCCATCGTGAACAAGGACGGCGGTCGCGATCACTGGCCGCGTGTCGGCGGTGCGTTGCTCGCTGGTGGTGGTTTGAAGACAGGCCAAGTCGTCGGGGCCACCGACAAACTCGGCGGCGAACCCACCGACCGCCCCGTGCACTTTGGCGAGGTCTTTGCCACCCTCTACCGCCACATGGGCATCGACACGGTCAAAACCACGCTCAACGATCTCACCGGTCGTCCGCAATACGTCGTCGATGGCTGGCAGCCGATGCCGGAGCTCGTTTGAGCGCCTCAGCTCGCTCCCGCGCCACGCAGCACCGCAGGCACGGTCTGGGCGAGGATTTTCACGTCGAGCCAGAGGGACCAGTTGTCGATGTACTTGAGGTCGAGGGCCACCCATTCGTCGAAGTTCTTGATGCCGTTGCGGCCGGTGACTTGCCAGAGGCAGGTGAGGCCGGGCTTCACGCTGAGGCGGCGGCGTTGGGCATGCTTTTCGATGCGCTCGATTTCATACACGGGCAGTGGTCGCGGGCCGACGAGGCTCATCTCGCCGCGGAGCACGTTGATGAGCTGAGGCAGCTCGTCGATGCTCAAGCGGCGCAGCCAGCGACCGAAGGCAAAGATGCGTGGGTCGTGTTTGATCTTGAAAACTGGGCCGTCCATCTCGTTGTGCGCCTCCAACTCTTCGCGACGCGATTCGGCATCGGTGTGCATGGTGCGGAACTTCCACATCGTGAAGGGCTTCCCGTAGAGGCCAGCACGCTCTTGCTTGAAGAAAACGGGGCCGCGTGAGCCAAAACGGATGCCGATGATGGCGATCAACCAAGCGGGCGATGACAAAACGAGCAAGATGGCTGCGCCGATGCGGTCGAGTGCTCCTTTGAAAAGAAGCTCCCACGAAGCTTGCGGCGTGCTGTGGAAGACGAGCATCAGCTTGCCGCCCATGACGTCAAAGGTCGGTCGGGCGATCGCGGTCTCGAAGAAGTCCGCGGCGATCCAGGCCTCGACGCCGACGGTTTCGCAGGCCTGCACAGCCTCCTCGATGCGGCCGAAGTGCACATGACGCACCGCGAAGAGCACGCGGCTGATGGCGTGCTCCTTCAAGGCGGATTCCAGCTCGCCCACTGGACGCGTGGTGATGTCGAATTTCATCACGACATCGATTTCTGCCCGTTGCTCCTGCGTCAGGTGGGCGATGAAATTCTCGAGGTCCTGCTCCTGGCCGGCCACAATGACCCGCTCGCGACCTTTGCCGGAGGCGAGGCGGCGGCGGAGACGGTCCCGCTGCCAGCTTTCCCGCAGCAGCAGGCCGCAGGCACCGAGGCCGACGGAGAACAGCACCACCGCACGGCTGGGCACCTCCCATTTGAAGAACACGACGCAGGCACCCACGAACATCCCGATAATCACCAAGCCCTCAAAAAGCTGCCGCAGGGAGCGGCTGAGCGTCTTGTTGTGGATGTTCGAGTAAAAGCCGCGGGCCTCCAGGGCGATGGGGGTGAAGAGCGGCACGACGGCCAGCACCCAGAAAAACTGCTCAAAAGGCGGGATCTCGATGGCCTCCGGCATGAACATCGGCACCACCTTCGAGCGCAGGTAATGGCTGAACCAGAGCGAAAAGGCCAGCACGGAGCTGTCGAAGATCTCCGTGAGCTGCAAATTGATTTCTTGCTTTCGGCCAAGCATACTCGGGGCGTTCCAACCGTCAGATTTTAGTTAAGATTACTGAAATTATAACAGACCTAACCTGTGCCACAACTCCTTTCCTCGAAAAACCTCCTCCTCTCCTCCCGGCCGCTCGCGGTGGGAGTCGTGGGCGATCAGGCGGCTCTCCAGCATCTGATGAGCCTCGACACCGCCGCCCGTGAAGCCACCTGCGATGTGGTGGAGCTGCGCCTCGATACGTTGAACATGCCCGCCGCCGAGCTGCGCCAGCTTTTGACCGGCAACACGCTGCCGCTGCTGCTCACCTGCCGTCATCCCTCCGAGGGCGGCTCCTCGCCCACCGATCCCGCGGCCCGCGCGGCGATGATCGAGCCGCTGCTCGACCTCGCAGCACTCGTGGACATCGAGCTGCGCACCGCGCAGCAAATGCAGAGCACGATTCAAAAAGCCCACGCGGCAGGTGCTTTCGTCATCGGGTCCTTTCATGACTTTCAAGCCACACCTGCCGACGAGGTGCTGGAAGGCTCCATCTCCTTCGCGCAGCCGCTCGGGCTCGATAGCGTGAAGATCGCCACCTTCCTCAACAGCCAGGAGGATCTCATCCGCCTCATGAAACTGGACTCCGCGCCGCATCGCCAGCGCATCTCCGTCATGGGCATGGGCCCGTGGGGCCGCGTCTCGCGTCTCGTGCTCGCTAAATGCGGCAGTTTGCTCAACTACGGCTACATTGGCACCTCAAACGCTCCTGGCCAATGGCCTGCCTCCGAACTCAAACAACTCCTTCCCCAGCTCTGAATCACGCCATGAAGTCACTCACCACACGCACCGCCCTGCTCGCTCTTGTGGCCTGCCTGGCGGCCACTTCCTGTGATGACCCGAAACGCGAGGAGCAGCTCCGCTGGCGCGAGGAGGAGGTGCAGGCAAAGCTCACCGCCATGGCGCAGCGGGAAACTGAGTTTGCCAAGGAGAAATACAGGGTAGCCGAGATCGAAAAGCAGATGGTCGCCCGCGAAAAAGCTGTCGCCGACAAGGAGAAGACCCTGCTCACCCAGCTCGCGGAGGAGACCGAGAAGCTCAAAAAGGTGCGCCGCGAGATCGAGATCAAAAACCTCCGCGGTCCCGTCCCGCTCATCTCTGCCGAGCGCAGCATCGTGATCGATCCGGCCTCCGACGACATCCTGTTTGAAAAGAATGCCGACAAGCGTGGAGCCATCGCCAGCACGACCAAGATCATGACCGGCCTGCTCGTCGTCGAGGCGGGCAACCTCGATCAAATCATCACCGTCGAGAAAAGTGACACGCAGTGCGCTCCCGTGCGCCTCGGCATCAAAGAGGGCGAGACCTACACCCGCCATCAACTCCTCAGCGCGGTGCTCGTGAAAAGCTCCAACGACATCGCTCAAGCCCTCGCTCGCGACAACGCCGGCAGCGTGGCCGCCTTCGTCGAGAAGATGAACGAGAAGGCCAAGGCACTCGGCTTGCAAAACACCCACTTCGTCAATCCGCACGGCCTTCCCGGCCTCACCGATGACCAGCCCTACTCCACCGCCCGTGACCTCGCCGTGATCGCAAAGATGGCAGACAAGCTGCCGGACATCCGCGCCATCGTGAAGCTGCAAACCTACAAGTTCAAAAAGCCCGACGGCAAGTTCATCGAACTCTCCAACACCAACCGCGTCCTGCGCACAGCCTCCTACTGCGACGGCATGAAAACGGGCTACACTGATGCCGCCGGCTACTGCCTCGTCGCCACTGGCGAGCGCAACGGTCGCCGCCGCATCGTCGTCATCCTCAACGACACCGAAAGCGGCGTCTGGAAGGATGCGCAGGCCTTGCTGGATTGGGCGCTCAAGGCGTGACCGCTTTCTTCCTCGCCAGTTGCGCGAGATACGCCGTATCCCGCAGCATCTGCTCGTAGTAGCTGCTCCAGTTCGCAGTGCCCTTCGGGTTCGTAGCCTTCGATGAGCGTGCCCAAAGGTAGGCCTGTTCGGCTTTTTCAAACTGCCGCAGGTTGTGGAAATGCTTCCCGAGCGCCACGCGGGGTTCCTCGTGCAGCGGGGCCAGTTCCATGGCCCGGTGAATGGCTTGCAAGGCTTCGTCATGTTTGCCTGCGGCATCCAGCGCATCCGCTCTCGCGAGCTGGTAGTGATGGCTCACCGGGTTCAAAACGCACGCGCGACCGAGTGATTCCAAACCGGCTGCGATGAGCCGCTTTTGCTCCGCTGGGCTCTTCTTCGGGCTCCAGTTGTCCAAGTAAGCCAGCCCCAGACGATACTGGATCTCGGCACTGCGTGGATCAATCTCCGCTGCTCGAAGCAGATGCTCCAGTGCCGTCGCTTGATCCTTCCGCTTCACCGCCAAGTAAGCCTGCGCGGCCTGAAAATCCGCCAGCCCCCAGGTCACCGCACCAAAAGCCAGCACCGCGCTCGCCGCCATCGCCGCCAGTTTGATGCCCACCCGCACACCGGGCACGCGGAGGCGCTTCGGGCCGTCGGCATCGATGCCAGGATTCGCCAGAAAGCCGAGCATTACTGCCCCGGTGAGGATGACTGACGGGATGTGCCAGTGAAACTCCACCATCGCATGCACCATCGTGGCCGTCAGCGCCGCCAGCGACCCGAGCACGAGCGAAAGCGTCACGCTGCCGAGCCTGCCCGTGCGTGGAAATCTGCTCCTCGCGAACCACTTCATGAACACGATCCCATTCCACAGATGCGTGGCGATCAGCACGCCGAGCAATGCCAGCCCCGCCCAGCCATAGTCCGCCAGCATTTGCAGGTAGTCGTTGTGGGCGAAGAGCGCGTCGCCCTCCCAGTTCGCCATCCGCGGATCACGAAACTGAATGCTGCCGGAGTAAAACATCCGCGCCCCCGCTCCCCACAACGGCTCCTCCGCATGCTGCGTCATCGCTGAACTCCAGATCCGCCCGCGCACATCCTCCGACATCGGCGATCCAATCTCGCGACGCTGGATCGCCTCCTCGTTCACCTTGTAGAGCACCCCGCCGCCGAGCACCAGCAGCAGCGATCCACCGAGCAGCAGCCATTTGAAAAGCGCCCGCTGCGTGTGCCACACCAGCCACAGCGCCAGCAGCATGAAGACCGCCGCACCTACCGCCACGCCCAGCAAAGCCCCGCGACTCACCGTCAGCGCCGTGCCCGTGGCGATCGCCAGGATCACAAAGCCCAAAAACAACCTCCGCGCCGCGCCTGCCCGTCCAAACCACATCCATCCCGCGCACAGAAACATCACCATCGAGAGAAACGCCGCCAGGTGATTCGGATTGTTGAACCGGCCGCCGATGCGTCCCGCTCCAAAACTGCGCACAAAGCCAGGCACCACATGAAACTCCCAGCGCCCGCTGAAATGCACCAAACCCACGGCGAGATTCGCCACCGTCAAAACGAGCAACACATACAAAATGCCCATGCGAGACCTCGGATGGCTCGCCGCCGTCGCCGCTAGCAAATAGGCCACCAGCGCCCCGCAGAGCATCACCGCATCCTCCCGCGCCCAATCCCCCACCGGCGAGCCCCAAGCCCGTGCCGCCACATAACCGGCAAAGACCAGCGTCGAGGCCAGACACGCATCCGCGGGTGGAAAACTCACCCGCAGCTTCCACTTCGCTGCCGCCAGCAATCCCCCCAGCCCCAGCAGCAAGGCCCCAGGCCAGAAAAACAGCAGCCTCGTCTCTGTGCCCAGCAACCCGCCGACAAGCAGCGCGGCCAGGAAGAGAGCGAGAACGAGTTTTTGCATGCGCTGTCCATTTACAACGCTTCCCGCACTTTGCGCAAGCCGTGCAAGTCACCCAGATCACACAAGTCGGACGAGTCAGGCTCGTCTGACAATCTGTTTGTCCGCTCCCTTGAGATATCTTACACATCCGCCATGCGCACCAACCTCTGCCACCGCACACGCCGCGCCGGCTTTACCTTGCTGGAGACGGTGATCGCGCTGGCGATCTTCAGCCTGGCGGTGGTGGCGCTGGCGGAGGCCATTCAAAGGTCGGGCGATACCTCCAACATCATCCGCGAGGACATCCGCATCCGCGACCGCATGGCCGCGCTAACAGCGGAGACCACGCGGTTGATCGCCCTGACCGCCGCCGGGGCCCGGCCGGAGCAGCTCGAGCCCGTTCAAGAAGGCGGCGTGATCTATCAGGTGAAGGCCCAACAGATCAAAAACCTCGTGAACAAGGACAAGGTGCCCGTCGAGGGCCTCTGGCAGGTGATCACCACCGCCGACTGGAAGGAAGGCACCAGCGATCAACATCTCGAAGACGAGACCTGGGTCTATCCACCGCTGCTTCCACGGCTGCAATAACGACGGAACGCGCTAAGGCATCGCCTTCAGCTTTTTCCCCGGCAGAAGAAACATCCTCCCGGCCTCGTTGCAGATCAGCAAGTTGGGTCCGTCTTTGCCGAGCATCGTGCCCACCGCGCCGGTCTCATGCGCACCGCCGGGTTGAACGACGAGACCATCTTCATTGCGGAAAACGAGTGGCCTCGCGAAGGTGTTGTCGCCTTGGTTCAGCATCAGTAGCGGCGTGCCGAGTGTCTTCTTCGCCTTCGTGGGCAGCGCCTTGTCCACCAGACTGCCGAGCAAACCACCCACGACCGGATTCTGACCCAAAGCAGCCATCGGATAGCCCGTTTCGCGATCCGGGATGGAAACGACACGCCCCGTGCCGATGACGAAGTCGAGAGCGCCGTCCTGATTCCAATCGAAGAAGTCGAGTTTGCAGCGCCCGCTCATGCCACCCACACCGCCGCTGGTGCCGATGAGCTTGCCATCATCAAGCTTCAGTTTGCCGCCGTCCTCCACGTTGTAGTCGTCGATGCGCCAGTAGAGATGAAAGTGGTCATCGCCATCCACGATGACCAGCGCCATGCGCTCGCCGATCTTTGCCAGTGCCGGACGGCAGCGCCACATGCCATGCAAATCAATGCCATCGCAGTAAAGTGGTCGCGCCGAATCGAGCTTTGGCTGCATCTTCGTGCCGCGATTGAGGTAGATGAAGTAGTCGCCGGTGATGTCGCCCGTGATGAGATCGATCGTGCCGTCGTCATTCCAATCAATCGCATTCGGCGAGAGATAGCCCCAGCGAGCTTCCTGCAAGCCCTGCAAACTGCCAGAGTATCCCGCCTGCACCTGGATCTCGCGTCCACCGGCCTGCACACGTGTCGCGGGCAAAAACTTCGGCTCGTCGTTGCTGCCGATGTTTTCAAAGAAGAGCACAAAGCCCTCCGAATTGCCCGCCAGGATGTCCAGCACGCCATCGCCATTCCAATCCACCGTCGTCGGTGAGGGCAGCGTGCCCGCGTAGAGGTCAGCATGCTCCTGCAAAACCGAAACCGGCTCCGCAAACACCGGCGCACTGGTCTTCGTCCACTTCCCGGTGAAGCGGTAAAAATACAGCGAGCCCTCACCACACGCGATCAAGCCGCCCGGATACGCCGCCACGCTCGGATTGATGCTCGGGTGCCGCAGCGCATTGCCATCCTCGCCTGCAACGAGACGCTTCGTCTCGAGATCAAAACCGCTCGCGGCCTTGTTGCGGTAGTAGATGAGATTTCCCTGCCGCGAGCCCGTGATGAGATCGCGCTCGTGCCCGGCACCCAGATCAATGCCCGTGATGCCGTGCATCGAAAAAAACACCTCCTGTTTCGTCTTCGTGATCTGTCGCACCTCGCCCTTCGCCGACCAGCCGATGAGATAGCGATACCTCAGCTCGCCCACGGCGATACCGGAGGAGTTGAATGGTCGCCATTCCTCCGTGTTCGGGCTGCCCTCGGTGCCTTTGCCACCGTTCGACATCTCAAACGCGATGTCGACGCCTTCGTCATTCGGCAGCACGCCGAGGCTTGAGGGCGACTTCACCGCCTTCGGCAGCTTCTCGCGCTTCGTTTCGCGGAATTCATACCTCTCGCGATCAAACACCGTCGTCACCAGCTCTTCCTTGTCGATCCACAGCCC
>JBKCXA010000310.1:0-3329 GCA_046316935.1 Prosthecobacter sp. | reverse complement strand
CGCCGGGCATCTGCCAGTCGCTGAGATCATCCGTGCTCAGCATGGCCTCGCCGCCGCCGCGTTTCTGGCGCTTCGCATCGCGGAAGTGGTTCGACATGGCGTTGCGCGCGGCTGCTTTGAAGAAGTGACGCAGCCGGCCATTGGCTCGATCGACCGTCTCGATCCAGCCGTCGTTGCAGAAGTGAGCGAGGATGTTTTGCGTGACATCCTCCGACGTGCCGTGGTCGAGACCGAGCGATTGCAGATACGAGCACACAGGCCGCCAGTAAGCCTTGCACACATCTTCCCGTGCCTGTTTTGCCGAGGAAGAAGACGGATCACGCGCCGTCAGCAGCACCGTCCACGCCGTGGGCGGAAAGCTGCGGTCTCGGGGCTGTGTGGCGGCAGTTGGCACGAGGCCAGTGTAATGAGTGAGTGGTGAACAGACAATATTCAGATGCTGCGATCACTCCGCGGCCTCCAGGCGCACAAAGATGCGGCCCTCGACGGGCGGGGTGATGGCAAACTCCTCCACCCATGCTGCCACGACCTCGGTGGACGGGCCGCCTTGCGTGCGGCCGCCGGGATAGGTGATGGTCGTCCAGTTCACGAGGTCGGTGGAGATGCCGATGTTGATCTGTGACGGCGCGGCGAGAGAGGAGCGGTCGAAAGCAACACGGAACATGCCTCCTTCCATGCGCGGCCGGAGCCGCGGTGGCGAGTTGACGACGGTGGGATCCGTGCCGGTGAGGTATTCCATGAAATTGGTGATGCCATCGCCATCGAAGTCTTGGGACGGCCCGGAAAGCGGCGCACCGGCGAAGTAGGTGTCCGACCAGTAGGCGTAGCTCACCGTGGCCAGTTCGTAGGCACCGATGTCGGGCGTGGCATCTCGGTTCAGGCCGCGCTGATCCACTGCTGGGGCTCCCACCGCGCTGGCGGCATTGATCGCGGGGCTGCCAGGGCGCAGAGAATGGGTGAGCGTGCCGCCGCCGTTGTTGCGGAGGATGCCCAGCAGCGGATCGAGGCCGATTTCATCGCTGTTCACACCGTCCGTGATGCCACTTGCACCGTTCATGGTGCCGACCAGATTGTTTCCCGCCGAGACGAGATCAGCGCGGAGATCGGAGGCCGCGTTCAGTGCGCCGCCGGAATTGCCCGAGACGATGCTGGCGCGCAGGGTGCACACATGGCCCGTGTCCTTGGCGATGCCACCACAGGCCACGGGATTGGCGATGTTGTCACCGTTGTTGCTGTGATTCTTTGTGATGGTGCAGTGGTCGAAAAGCGCGCTCGAGGTGCCAGGGCTTGCCTCGCCGAGCAGTACAGCGCCGCTGCCCACATTCACGGAATTGCCTGACAGGGTACAGTTCCTCACCACGAGGTTTTGATCATAACTCACGAGCCCGCCAGCTTCGTAGGTGCTCGCGTTGCGAGTGATGGAGGTGCGCTCGATCAATGCCTCTCCACCGCGGAGCGAGATCCCGGCAACGCCATCCACTACGGTGGTGTTTTGATCCACGAGACAGCTCCGGATCGTGGTGGAGGCGGCACCCTCGATCTGCACCGAGGCGTGACCATCATTCTCACAACTGGTCACGCTGCATGCCAGGAGGTCCACCGTGCCTCCATCGGCGGTGATGACCAGCCCGCCTTCTCCATCGAGGAAGCTCAAATGATTCACTGAAAGCGATTCCGCGGCATCCATGCTGCATGTGAGCAGCGGGAAGGTGTGATTCCCTTGGATGAAAACGCGTCGTGAGACCGCGGACGGACCGGCGAAATCGAGCTGGGAGCCAGTGAATGCAGGCAGGGCGGAGGCGAGCGTGATGCTGCGCGTCGTGTTGAAGAAGCTCGCCTCGTCGAATCGGATGCGCGCACTCTTTTTGGCCGCCGCCTGCGTCATCGCGCTACGCAGCGAGCCCGTGCCCGAGTCACTGTTCGTGGTGACCAGCAAGTCATCGCTGATGATGGTGATCGTGCGGCTGCTCACGCTGCCGTCGTCCAGGAAATAGCCAGGGCTGGGGGCGAACTGAGGGACAAACGTCTCGTCAGGCTCCTCGGTGGCATCGTTCATCGCCTGAAGAAGCACGGTGCGCTCGGAGACGTTGCCATTGAAGCTCACCTGCCAGTGCTTCACTCCCGCCACGCTCAGGAAGGGGCCGGCCAGATTGTAATCGTCCTCCACGACGGTTGCCGCCGCATCCTGGGAGAAAAAGACCGGCGAGGAACCTGAGGGGAACGAGCGCTTCACTCGGAGCATGGCGAGCGCTTCAGGACCATTCTCGGCCGCGCTGCCGTCCACGAGCTGAAACTTCACCACCGAGGAGTCCGGGAATTCACACGCGCCGATGTCAGGTGCGCTTTGCACGATGCGGAACTGGCCTCGCTGGTCATATCCGGGCACCCCCAGCCAAGCGGAATCGGAAAGGAGCGCGGCATCTCCTGCATCAATCAACGGACTGGAGGCCTGGGGCGTGCGAGTGGGCAGCAGACCGCCGCGAGGCGCGAGGGCTGACAGCAGCGGATTGATCGGAGCGCCCGCCGTGCCGACCCCATCACCGTTCACGCCATTTTGAAACGGCGTGCCGACAGCGATGTTCTGCCCGTTTCCGATGCGGATGAGATTGTGTCCGAGGCTGGCAAAGCCACCCGCGATGTCCGGCGCCTGGCCACCCGCGTCCGAGTTGACGGCGATGACACTGTTGCCGACGTTCGGATAAGGTGCCGATCCGCTCCAGATGCCGCCGCCGTCACCCGAACCGTTGTTGTCATAGTCCGCGGCATTTCCGACGAGGGTGACATTGACCAAACGCGCGGTCGAGCCCGTGATGTGAAGGCCGCCGCCGCTCCCATTGGCGGCATTGGTCGCGATGGTAAAGTTGGCCAGTTTCAGCGTGCTGTTCACCGCCGCGATGGCACCGCCGTCCACTGCCGCCGTGTTTTGCCAGCAGGTGCCGTTCACGGCCTGAAGCGCTGCCCCCTCCATGGACACAGCCCCGCCAGAACCCGTCGCAGCGCAAAGCTGAAAGCCGCAGGTGTCGAGGAACACCGAGGCACCCGGCTCGATTCTCAGACCCGCGCCCGTCGCGGCGCTGCCGTTGAGCAAAAGCATCCGCCGCATCGTGGTGATGCCCGCAGCCGTGATTCGCAGCACCCGGCTCGTGCCACCACCGGAGACGATGACGCCGACAGCGGGTCCGACGATGTTCGTCGAGGCCCCGATCGTGATCTCGCCCGATGTGAGTGTGATCGTCTGCGCGGAGGTGCCGAACACGGCAGGATCAAAGAGGATGGTGGAAGCGCCGATGCTCACCGCCTCGCGCAGCGATCCGGCCCCGGAATCACTC
>JBKCXA010000309.1:0-4250 GCA_046316935.1 Prosthecobacter sp. | reverse complement strand
CGTGGAGAGCATGGAGCGCGAGACGCGGTCCTTTTTCACCGCGATGATTCGCGACAACCTGCCCGCCAGCGTGCTCGTGAAAGCGGATTTCGTCTTCGCGAACGACCGTCTCGCGAAGCACTACCAGCTCCCGCCACTCAGTGGCTCCGCCATGCGAAAAGTCGCCGTGCCGCAGGGCAGTCCGTTTGGTGGATTGCTCACGCAGGCCGCTGTTTTGAAGGTCAGCGCGAATGGCACGAACACGTCGCCCGTCGTGCGTGGTGCCTGGGTGATGGAGCGCCTCATCGGCCAGCCACCACCGCCACCACCGCCCAGCGTGCCCGCCGTGGAGCCGGACATTCGCGGGGCCAAAACCATCCGCGATCTCATGGCGCTGCACACGAAGGAAAAATCCTGCGCCAGTTGCCACGCCAAGTTTGATCCCGTTGGCCTCGCTTTAGAGAGTTTTGATATTCTCGGCGGTTGGCGCACGCGTTATCGCGGCATTGAAGAAGGCGAACGCATCACCGGCATCGACCGTGCGGGCCACGACTACAGCTACACGCTCTCCGCGAATGTCGATCCGAGCGGCCAACTCATCGACGGCCGCACGTTCAACGATGTGCATGCTCTGAAAGCCATTCTCGCCGCCAACCCACGCCAGCTCGCGCGAAATCTACTCCACCAGTTCACCGTCTATGCCACCGGCACACCCGTCCGGTATTCCGACCGCCGCGAGATCGAGTCGCTGCTCGATGCGTGCGAGAAGGATGGCTATCGCGTGCGGGATCTGATGCTCGCGTTGGTGGGGAGTGAGATTTTCACCGGAGGGGCCAAATGATCACCGAACTGCATCACGATGCCGAAGGCATCCCAGCCGTTAGGCAGTGGTCGAGCGAAGCGGCACCACCGGTCAATTCACCGCAAAACCAAACGACCACACCTCAGTTCCCCGATGCCGAAGGCATCGAAGCCATTAGCCGGTGGTCGAGGAGCGAAGCGACGACACCACCGGACCACCGCGCAACAAAGACCCGCATCCCAGAGGGATGCCAGCCAGGCCACGCCTCAGTCCAAATACCGATCTTCATATTTCACGCCCGCCGATTTCAAGAACTCCACCAATTCCTCGCGAAACGATTTCACGCGGTGATGCTCGGCTTGGTTCGCGATGTATTTCTGCACCTGCGGCCTCGCCTTCGGGCTGACGGTGAAGGCACCGTAGCCTTCCTGCCAGGCAAACTCACGCAGCTTGATCTCGTCATGCACCCAGACGGACGATGCCTTCTTCAACTCCCGCATGAAATCGGAAAGGCAATGGGTCGCCTTCAGCCCCACGAGCAAGTGAACATGATCGGCCACGCCACCGACACCTTGCGCATACCCGCCAAGTCCAGTCACCGTGCCGCCAAGGTATTCGTGAAGGCGGTCTCGCCATGCAGCGTCGATCAACGGCGCACGATCTTTGGTCGAGAAAACGATGTGGTAATGCAGAGCGAGGAACGTCGAGGGCATAGCGGCGCGGTGTTGCTGGCATCCCTCCGGGATGCGGGGCTGTGGCGTATCGTATCCGGTGGTGTCGCTTCGCTCAACCACATGCCTTCGGCATCCGGTGGTATCGCCTCGCTCAACCACCGGCTAATGGCTTTGAACCCTTCGGGTTCGTGATTTCAGATCAAAATCCTCCATGACCTTCCCCCACATCTCGAAACCCTTCCCCCGCCGCCACTTCCTACGTGGAGCAGGCGTGTTGCTCGGCTTGCCCTTCTTCGAGCAATCCATCGCTCGTGGAGCGACTCCGAAAGCACCGCGCCGGATGCTCATCATCTCGAACAACCTCGGTTTCCTGCCGAAGCCGTTTTTTCCGACGACCGCGGGGCGTGATTATGAGCTGACGCAGACGCTCGCGCCATTGGCGGACGTGCGGAGCGAGTTCAGCATCTTCAGCGGCATGTCGCATCCCGATGTGAATGGCGGGCACAGCGCGGAGAACTGCTTCCTCACCGCCGCACGCGGGCCGACGAAGAGCGGGTTTCGCAATCAGATCTCGCTCGACCAGTTCGCGGTGGAAAAGCTCGGCCAGCTCACGCGATTCCCCACGCTGAACCTCGGCGTGAACATCGACAAAGCGAACCGCAGCCTCTCCTGGACACGCGATGGCGTTTTGCTGCCCGCGGAAGACAGCGCACCGGCTTTGTTTCGGCGCATGTTCCTCCAGGGCGATCCAGCCGCCGTGAAACGACAACTCAACGCGCTCGACGAACGCGGCAGCATCCTCGACACGCTGCTCGATCACACGAAGAAGCTCAGTCGCGACCTCGGCAGCGATGACCGCTCGCGTCTCGATCAATACCTCACCTCCGTGCGCGAGGTGGAGGAGCGCCTGCTGACTGCCCGCGAGTGGGAGCTGAAGCCGAAGCCCGTTACGAAGCTCCCCGAGCCCGCCGACATCCAGGACAAGAAGCGCATTTTTGAAAAGCTCGACCTCATGCTCGCCATGGCGCAGCTCGCCTTCGAGTCCGATTCCACACGCATCATCACGCTCATGGTCGATGCCTTTGCCACGCCCGCCTTCAAGATCGACGACCACGAAAGCACCACCGAAGGCTACCACGGCCTCAGTCATCATGGCCAGGCTCCCGCAAAGGTGAAGCAGCTCGAAGACGCCGACCGCCAGCAGATGGTGCTCTTCCGCAAACTCATCCAAAACCTCGCCGCGAAGCGTGAAGACGACGCTCGCTTGCTCGACCGCACGATGGTCCTCTTCGGCAGCAACATGGGCGATGCGAACAAGCACGACAACACCGACCTCCCCATCCTCCTCGCCGGCGGCGGCCTCCAACACGGCCAGCACCACGCCTTCAAAGGCGATCACGACAAACCGCTCTGCAATCTCTTCGTGTCCATGCTCCAGCACATGGGTGTGGAGGCCGATGCGTTTGGATCAAGCACGGGAACTCTCACCGTTTAAACTGAACTGACCATGCGCATCGCGATTCTCACTGTCTCACTGCTCGCCAGCGCTTCCTTGATCCACGCACAGGCTCCTTCCGCCGCCGAAGGCATCCCACAGTCTGTCGAGGAGCTTTGGGCGGATTTTGATCCGCGCAAAGATCCTATCGAAACGGAGGTGATTCGCGAGTGGAAGGAGGACGGCATGGTTTTGCGGCATGTGCGCTACTTCATCGGCAGTTTCAAAGGCAAGCCAGCACGCATGGCGGCGGTGTATGGCTTTCCTGAAGGCACGAAGGAAAAACTGCCAGCGGTGATGCACATCCATTGCGGAGGCCAGCGTGGCTCGGTGAGCGAAGTGAAGCTGCTCGTGGCGCGAGGTTACGCGGCGCTGTCAGTCAATTGGGGCGGCAGCGGCAATGGAAAAGCTCCGTTCAACAGCTGCGAGAAGGCCGAGCCCGGCGATCCGAACACCGATTGGGGCGCGGTGGATCCTTCGCAGCTCAATGTGCCGGGCTACTCGTCGATGCTGCCAGGTCCGAAGCATGTGTTTGAAGACCGCGAGCATCCAAAGAACAACAACTGGTATCTCCTCACGCTTGGTTGCCGTCGCGGGCTGACGTTTCTCGAACAGCAGCCGGAAGTCGATGCGCAGCGCCTCGGCGTGCATGGCTACTCGATGGGCGGCAATCTCACGATGTATGTGGCAGGCACCGATCATCGCGTGAAGGCTGCGGTGCCCGCCGTGGGCGGTCAAGGCTGGCGCTGGCAGGAGCGAGATTACCTCGGTGGCAAGGCGCAGCAGGAGCAGATCAAGGGCGACATCGAGGTCTTCAAGCGCACGCTGAGCTTCGAAAGCTATGCGCCGCGCATTCACTGCCCGGTTTTGCATCGCAGCGCCACGAACGACTTCCACGGCTGGATGGACGACGTGTATCGCACGAACGCGCTCATCGAAAGGCAGCCCACGCGCTACAGTTGGGTACCGCACATGAATCACCGCCTCACGCCGGAGGTGGCTATCACGATGCCGCTGTGGTTTGACCACTATCTCAATGGCGGCCCCGCTTTGCCGGACACACCGCAGAGTGAGCTCCGCCTCAAATCGAACGACGATGTGCCGATGCTGCGTGTGCGGCCGGATGCGAAATCGCTGCCCGTGGCCCGCGTGGAGATCTTTTACAGCATCGATCCCGATCCCCGCGCTCGCTTCTGGCGCAGCGCCGAGGTGCATCACGAAGCGGAGGGCTACATCGCCCAACTGCCGCTGCACACGCTCGACACGCCGCTGTTCGCCTTCGCGAACGTGTACTACACAC
>JBKCXA010000308.1:0-3351 GCA_046316935.1 Prosthecobacter sp. | reverse complement strand
GGCTCAAAGCGTGCCAAGTGCCCCCGACGGCGCTGGAAGCCTTGATTTCACGAGCTTCCAGCGTTCCGACCCCCGAAAACGCCAAAGTGCCAAACCCTCCAAAACCACCCCAAAGTGCCAGCAAATGGCACAACTGCGCTGGCACTTGGCACTTTGGGGCGGGCTTAGCCCGCATTTCTCACACTCTCTCCAGGCAGCACGTCAGCCTGTGGCCTGTAGGCCAGGTCTGTGACCTGGCTTTCCGCCTCAAAGAGGCGGACTACAGCATCGCCAGTGTGAGAAAGGCGGGCTTAGAGCGCCGCCTTGAGCAGGCGGGCCAGATCGTGGCTGGCGGCCTGACCGACTTCGACGACCTCGGCATGGTGCAGCGTCTGCGGCTTGAGGCCGGCGGCCCAGTTTGTGAGCATGGAAATCCCCGCTACCTGCATGCCGAGCGCCCGTGCCTGAATGGCCTCCGGCACGGTGGACATGCCGACGGCATCCGCTCCGAGTGTGCGGAGCATGCGGATCTCCGCCGGGGTCTCGTATTGAGGGCCGAGCAGCGCGGCATAGACGCCTTGGTGAAGCGTCAATCCGAGCGAAGAAGCCGCGGCGAGGAGCTTTTCGCGCAGCGAGAGGGTGTACACTTCGCTCATGTCGTGGAAATGCGGGCCACCGAGCAAGGGCGTGGTGCCCTGGAGGTTCAGATGATCGGTGATGAGCATGAGGCCACCGACGTGAAAGGTATCGCGAATGGCTCCGGCGGCATTGGTGAGGATGACGCGCTTCACCCCGAGCTCGTGCATGAAGCGGATGCTGGCGGTGACTTCGTGAGCAGTGAGGCCTTCGTAAAGATGGCGGCGGCCTTGGGCGAGCAAAACGGGCTTTCCAGCATGCCGACCGAGCACGAAGCGTCCCGCATGCCCCGGCACGGTGGAGGCGCTCAGGCCGGGCACATCCGCATAGGAGACCTCCGCCTCGATGCCGAATGCCTCGGCGACGCTGCCGAGGCCGGAGCCGAGCACGATGGCGGTTTCAGGGCGGGCTGTTTGGAAGGTGGTGAGCATAGGAAGATCAGCGCAAAGCACGCTCGTAAGCGGCGAGAAGGCTGGCGGTGCTTTTTTGCCAGTTCAGCTCGGTGCGGAGGCGTTCGAAGCCGGCACGGCCCATCTGCTGGCGACGCGTGGGATCATCGAGCAGGCTCGAAATGGCCTCGGCGAGCTTCACGGGGTCGTTTTCCATGACATAGGCCCCGGCCTCGCCGGCGCTGTGACGGCCCTCGACGGTGCCAAACATGACCACGGGCTTCGCGAAGGCCATGTATTCGAGCACCTTGTTCATGGTGCAGTGGTCGTTGTAGGCATTGATGGGATCGCAGGCGACGCCGAGGTCGATGGTCTGCAAGGCGGAGCAGAGGAAGGCATCGCTCACTCGCCCTGGCATGCAGACCTGCGCCGCGAGGCCGAACTCGTCCCGGAGGCGCAAAAGAGCTTCATACTCCGGCCCGCTGCCCATCAGGAGGAAATGCACATCGGTTCGTTTTTGCACCTGCACGAGGTGATGCGCGGCCCTGAGCAGGTAATCGACCCCATCGGCGCTGCCCATCACGCCGATGTAGCCGACGAGATGCGCCTTGCCCTGCTTGAGTGTGTCATCACGAGGCGCGGCGGTGTCGAGAGCGTTTGGCGCGGTGCGCACAACGAAAGCCTCGTCCGCATGCAGATGACCGCGTCGCGTGACCGCGGCGAGCACGCTTTGATTGGTGGCGATGACGACATCCGCCAGCGCCAGCGTGGCCCGTTCCGCGAGGCGCACGGCGCGGTAGAGCAGGCCGCGAGCACCGAATTTGGCCTCAAACATCTCCGGCGAGAGGTCATGCACATCGAAGATGACGCGGGTGCCGAAGAACAGCTTGAAGGGCAGCGCGACGAGGAAAAGCAGGTCCGGCGGATTGCAGAGGTGGATCACGTCGAAGCGGCCGTGACGGCTCATCGCCTTCCAGGCATGCCAAAATTCGCCGAGAAGGGCGCTGGCATATTCGAGGAGGAAACCAAACGGCGTGCGGGCCTCTGAGGCGATCCAGTGACGGTAGATTTGGATGCCATCGAGCACCTCGTCCGCCTGCGTGTGGCCTCGCATGCGCGGGCAGATGACGGTGACGTCGTGAGCGCCATCCCGCAGCGCACAGGCCTCCTGCCAAACCCGCCGGTCAAAGGGGACCGGGAGGTTTTCGACCAGGATGAGGACTCTGCGACGGGCGGCGTGCATTCGAGTGGCCTACGGAATACACGGAAGACGCGGAAAAGGGAATAAATTCGCCTCACGGCTGCGCCGAGCGCTTTTCCTTCGGCAGCCATTCGATCTGGAGGGTCTTGCCATCGGTTTGAGCCTTTGAGCCGCCTCCAAAGAGATCGCCGGTATCCTTCACGGTGACGAAGATGAGAAAGCCAAAAAGGGCGAGAGCGCAGGCCGTCTGCACATACTCGAGCAGGCGACCGGTGGGGGGCTTGCGGCGGATGGCTTCGAGCGCGGCCATGGTGATGTGCCCGCCATCGAGCACGGGGAAGGGCAACATGTTCATGATGGCGAGGTTGATGTTGAAGACGACGCTGAACCACAGCACGAGGCGCCAGCCGTCCGGATGCTGGAAGAGCTTGTAGTAGAGGCGGCCGACTCCGACTGGGCCGCTCATGTGCGCGGGGCTGAGGTCGGACTTTGGCGAGAGCAGCTTGGAAACCAGGGCACCCATGTGGCGCATGGCATCGCTCACCTGCTCGACGGGCGAGGGGCCGGGCTTGATGGTGGTGCGCTTGCCCTCGGTGTCCCAGGCGATGCCGACCATCGGGAATTCCTTCTTGTCCCCGAACTCCTTCATGTTGTTCTTGTCCGGAATGCGTGGCGTGATGGCGAGGGTGATTGTTTTGCCATCGCGCTCGACATCGAGCTGCACTGCCTTGCCTGCCTTGTCCTCGATGTGATCGGCCAGATCGCCCATGCTGCGCAGCGGCTTGCCATCGGCACGCACGACGAGGTCGCTCGGCAGCAGACCGGCCTCGGCGGCAGGGCTGTGCGGCATGACCTGGGCCACCATCGGCGTCATCTGGCCCATCAGGCCCACATCGCGCAGCTCCGGGCGCTTGAAGACAAAGTTCCACCATGAAGCCTTTTCCTCTTTTTCCTCCGCTGTGTCGGTGTTGTCCCAGGCTTTCGGATCGACATCCAGCTTCAACAGACCGCTCTGCCCGGCCCGCTCGATCTCAAACGGGATGGTTTCGCCCTCGCTGGCGACCATGCTACAGCGCTAGCTGTCAACGAGACCGTCGAAACGCTTCAAAGGATGGCAGTCCACGGGTTTGAGGTCATGCGCGGGAA
>JBKCXA010000307.1:0-2505 GCA_046316935.1 Prosthecobacter sp. | reverse complement strand
CGGCGTGCCGTCCTTGGCTTTGAGCTGCGGCAGCTCAAACTCATGCACATAGCCTTCGCGGAGATTCGCGATGGTGACATCGAGAGTGAGACCGTCATTGCTGAGCTTCGTGCCGGTGATTTGCAGAGGCTTCGCATCGAGTTCTTCGCCGCCGTATTTGCTTTGGAAGGGGTAGGTGTAGCTCTGGCCGGTGAGTTCGCCGACTTTCTCGACTGGCAGCGTGAAGGTGAAGCGGAAGCCGGTTTCGGTGAGTTCGAGCTTCTGCACGTCCAATGGCGTCTTTTTCGTCCAGACGATCTTTTGCAGGCCAAAGGGGCGGTTGCCCTTGCTGTTCCAGCCGCGGTTTGACTCGCCGACGACGAGGGAGCCATCCGGCAGCGTCGTCAAAGCCAGTGCGGCGCATTGCAGGCCGTCGATGAAGGGAAAGCAGGCTCCCTGATACTCGCCGCCGACTTTTTCGAGGAAGACACGGTTCACGCCGCTGAGCACGAATTCGCCCATGAAGAGCTGTTTCTCAAAGGGACCAAATTTTCCGCCGCTGCGGTCGCAAACGATGCCGGTGCCGCTTTGGCCCATCTTCACATACGGCAGCCAGACGGCGGGTGGGCAGTAACCGGGCACTTTTTTCATCGCCTCGGCCACAGTGATGCCATCAGGCTGCTTCGCGTTGATTTTTACCGGCGAATCCGGGCGCATGGCATCCGGAATGGAGTCGGCATGGCTGAAGTAAGCGCCTTTCTTCGCGTGGAAGATGGGCGTGGTGGGCATCCAGTTGCCTTGCTGATCACTGACAAAGACATCGCCCTCGAAATTCGTGCCGATGCCGCAGGGACTGCGAAAGCCCGCGCACCAGGGCTCCATCTGGCCGCTCGGCGAGGTGCGCACGACCCAGCCACGCCAGAGCGTGTCGCCTTTGACCATAGGCTTGCCCATGCTGCAATTCAGCGAGGTATAAAGATTCCCCTGTGCATCGAAAACAGGCCCGTAGGCATACTCGTGGTAAGCGCCGCTCACGCCCCAACCTGCGGCGGCGGTTAGGTATTCATCGGCGGTGCCGTCGCCGTCCGTATCGCGGATCTTGGTCACCTCCGCACGCTGCGTGGCGTAAAGCGCACCCTCATGAAACGCGAGGCCCAGAATCTCATGCAGGCCGCTGGCGAAGAGCTTGAAGCCCTTTTCTCCTTCCACCCAAACCTCACCTTTGCGCAGCCCGACGGCGAGTTTGCCATTCGGCATGACCGCGAGCCCGCTGGCTTCGAAATTCACGCCTTGGGGCAAGTCGTAGGTCTCGAGGCGGTAGTAGTCGTCGGCGAGCAACGGAGCGCAGAGGCACTGAAAACTGAAAATTGAAAATGGGAGACTGAAAATTGCTTTTACCATGACACGACCTCCTTCGTCTCTTTGCCGTTGGTTTTGATGGTGCGCTCGAAGTGGTCGCCGGCGGGTTTGAGCGTGTCTTCGACCTGCTGACCGTTTTCGCGGTAGAGGAAGGTCGGGATGCCGTCTTTGCCGATCCGGTAGCCACCGAAGATGCGTTCACCGGTGGTGGGCATCTCTTTGATGTCGGTGCCGAGGGGTTTGATCGGGGGCATGGCGCGGTCTTGCCAGTTGCTCATCGCATCAAGGAAGCGGCCCTTCCACACGATGGCCCAGCGACTTTTTTTGCCGTCAAAGGCCGCGTTCAGGCCGCCGGGGAAGCCGACTCCGATGGCGTGCGTGCCGACGCCTTCGATGAAGCTGCGGAAAATGATCGGCTTGTCGGTGGGCTTGAGCTCGAAGTCGGCGGCGGACATCAAACCTTCCGGCAAGGGCTGGCCTTCGACCTCGCGGAGGTAGGTCCAGAGGCTTTCGATGTCTTTGTCGGCTGTTTTTCGGCCCACAAACATCGGCGGCATCACTGTGCCGGGCTGCGTGACCTGCGGATTGAGTAGAAGCTCTTTGAAATACTCGGGCTGCAAGCGCTCCACCGTGTGCGTGAGGCGAATGACGGGCGGCCCGAGCGATTTGCGATCTTTGAGGCCGTGACAGGAAACACACGCAAGCCCCGTGGCACCGAGCAGCTTGCGACCCAGCTCGGCGCGGTGGTGTTTTTCGAGGCCGCTGACATCAATCTTCACGGGTGGGTCGAGTTTGTCGGCTTCGTTGAAAGCGCTGATGAGCATCTCCGTCTGCGTTTGGCCGAAGTTTGGCATGCGCGTGTCCATGTAGGGGCGCACGCTGCCGTTTTGACCCCAGAGGATTTTTTCAAACCAGCCGCGTGTGAGCTTGCGGCCGACTTTGTCGAGATTCGGTGGCAGATGGGCCAGTTCGCCGAGGGATTCGGCGGTGGGATCATTCACACCGAAGAATTGAGCGCGGGGATCTTCGGGGCCGCCTTTGCCATCGCGGTCGTGGCAGGCGTAACAGTTCAGGCGGGACATCTGCCAATCGATGCGCTGCTGTGCGGTGAGTTTGGGTGTGGGTTTTTGGATTTCCGCCAAGGCGAGGCGCAGGGCGCGTTTTTGA
>JBKCXA010000306.1:0-4250 GCA_046316935.1 Prosthecobacter sp. | reverse complement strand
GGGCATGGCTGCGCTCATCACCGATCTCGACCGTCGTGGCCTGCTGGAGAGCACGCTCGTCATCGCCCTCGGTGAATTCGGCCGCACGCCCAAGATCAACAAGGACAGCGGTCGCGACCACTGGCCTGGCGCGATGAACATCCTCTTCGCGGGTGCGGGAGTCCCACGCGGCGGCGTCATCGGTGCCACCGATCCCAAGGGTTACTACGCCAGCGAGAATATCTATTCGCCGGAGGACTTTGCCGTCACGCTCTACACGAAGCTCGGCATTGATCCGCATCAAATCCTCCACACGAACTCTGGACGCCCCGTCCAACTCATCAACGGCGGCCGACCCATCCGGGAGCTGTTTGCGTGAAGGGCTGTGGAATGGCGAATGCAGAATGTCGAATGACGAATGGCAGGCATGCTCTGGCATTCGTCATTCTGATTTCGTCCTTCGTCATTCCCTCCAGGGCCGCTCCTCCGGGTTTCGAGAGCATCTTCCCTGCCGGCGGGCAAATCGGCACCCGCGTCGAATGCACCGTGGCGGGCAAAGGACTCGAAAGCAGCTCTCCCATCGCCTGGTGCAGTCATCCGGGCGTGGTTTTTCTGGCGGGTGAGAAGCCGAAGAAGTTCATCGCCACCCTCGCGAAGGATGCCAAGCCGGGCCCATGCCTCGTGCGGTTTTACACGGACGATGGCAGCTCACCGCCGCGTGTCTTTGAGGTCAGAAACCTTCCCGAGCATCTCGAAAAGGAGCCGAACGATGCCTTCACCGAGGCAAAGAGCGCCGAGCCACGCATGAATGCCGTGATCAACGGCGTGCTCGAAAAAGCGGGCGATGTCGATACGCATGCCATTCGCGTGCAGAAGGGCAAAACGATCTCACTGGAGCTTCATGGCTATGCTTTGGGATCACCGATGGACCCGGCGCTGCGCCTTCTCGACAGCCGGGGAGTCGAAATTCGAGGCGCTCACGACAGCCACAACCTCGACCCAAGCACGAGCCACACCCCCGGTGTGGATGGCGTGCTGTTCGTGCAAGTCTTCGGGTTTGCCCACCCGCCCGCCGCCGATGTCGCGCTGAGGGGCGGTAGCAGCCATGTGTATCGCCTGATCGTCACGGACGAGGTTCAAAAGCCCGCCACGAATGAACCGAAGGAATTGACGGTTCCTGCCACTGTGCAGGGTCTTCTGGCCAAACCTCGCGAAGAGGACGTTTTTAGCCTCACGGCCAAAAAAGGCGATGAACTGACTCTCGCGGTCCATTCCCGTGCCTTCGATGCTGTCCTGCGCATCGACGACATGAAGGGGAAAACGCTCACCCAGGTCGATGACACTGAAACGTCCGATCCCAGCTTTCGCTGGAAAGCTCCCGCCGATGGCGAGTTCAAGGTCGTCGTGGCTGATCGCTTTCATGACGGCGGTGAAGAACATGCTTACGAGCTCACGGTGAAGCCCTTCACACCCACGCTCACCGCCACGCTCGACACCCACGCCTACCGGGTGGAGGCCGGCAAGGACGCGGAACTCAAAATCACCGTGAAACTCAACGGCACCTTTGCTGCCAAGCTTCAAGCGAAGGCCCTCGACCTGCCTCCCGGCCTCACGGCAGAACCCGTCGAAGTCCCCGCCAAGGGTGGCGAGATCAAAATGAAGCTCAAAGCCACCGCCGAAGCCGCAGCGAGCCAGGCCCCCTTCCGTGTCGAGATCAGTGACGGCACGCAGACCTTCGCCGCCACCTACCTCATCCCCTTCACCGAACCCCGTGGCGATCTCCTGATCACCACCGACACACACCCATGGCTCACCGTGGCAGCGAAAGCCGTAGAGAAGAAGCCGGCGGCAAAATGATTGGCGCTTGGCCGGCTTGCTTGTCAGGTTCGTCCGCATGCGCCCGCTCCTTGCCTTTCTCGCCGCCGCTCATCTCGCCTTCGCAGCCGAGCCTGACTTTCCGGTCACGGCCGACTCCAAAGCGCAGCCCGAGGTGCCGAAGGGCACGATGATCAAAGACACCTACACCGCCAAGGAAGGCAGCGTCTTCCCCGGCACGCAGCGTGAGTATCAAATCTACCTGCCCGCTGGTCACGACAAGACAAAGCCCGCTGCCTTCATGGTCTTCCAGGATGGGGTCATCTACCAAGCTCCCGTCGTCTTCGACAATCTCATCGCCAAGAAGGACATCCCGCCGCTCATCGGCCTCTTCATCAAGCCCGGTGTGGTGCCGGCGGCGAATGACAACGCCCTGCCGCGCTTCAACCGCAGCTACGAATACGACAGTATCACGCCGACCTACTCGCAATTCCTCATCGACGAGTTCCTGCCTGCCATCGAGGCCAAACACGGCCTCAAACTGAGCACCGATCCGAACCAGGCCGCCATCTCCGGCAACAGCAGCGGCGGCATCTGCGCCTTTATGGTCGCCTGGCATCGCCCGGACCGCTTTCGCCGCGTCTTCACCGGCGTGGGCACCTACGTCGGCATTCACGGCGCGGATCAATTGCCCGTCCTCGTCCGCAAATTCGAGCCGAAGCCGCTGCGTGTCTTCCTGCAAAGCGGCACCGGCGACAACCACCTCTACTGCGGCGACTGGTGGATGGCGAACCAGATGATGGAGCGCAGCCTCACCTGGGCCGGCTACGACGTAAACCACGCCTGGGGCGAGGGTGGCCACAATCAAAAGCACGCCTCGCAAATCTTCCCCGATGTCCTCCGCTGGCTCTGGCGCGACTGGCAGACGAACATTGAGGTGAAAGCGAACCCGAAGAACGAGTCAAAGTGGAAGGGGTATGACGTCGTGGGGAACGGGGAGTGGAAAGCAGTGCCGATTGTGAATAGAAAAGGAAGCGTTCAAAAGCTGGCGTCAAACTCGCATGGAGACGTGGTTTGCGTGGATTGGTATCCGACTGGAGAGAGGGCGCTTCTCGTCAAACTGCCGCTTGAGGGTGATCAAAGCGTGTTTGCTTCAATGGAATCGATCTATCTTTTGCACGACGTTGTGTTCGGAAAGAAGGACTGTGTTTACGTTTTGGTTTCCAACAGATCGTCAAACGATCAGGTCGTCAGGATTGACCCAAACGGAATGAAAACAATCCTCAAGGCTGGTGAAATGAATGATGCACTTCTCGAGCATTTTGGCTCAGTCGTGAATTTGGCACGAACGGGTGGCATTGCCACTCCGTCACCATCAGAAAGCCCTTGGAATTCATGGTCGAAAGGTGCGTTTGCAATGTCACCCGATCAATCATCCGTGTATCACATAGATAGTGCTGTTAACTCGAATGTGAATGTGGTTCAGATTCGTGCGGATGGCTCATTTGCGCATGAACAGAGCTTCCATCAATTACAGCCCGATTGGCATGGCATCATCATGGGTAATGGCATGTGCGTGGACACAAACGGCTGGCTCTACGTCGCAACCAGCCTCGGCATCCAGGTTTGCGATCAGGCCGGTCGCGTGAACTTCATCATTCCGACGCCCAACCAGCCCTACGACGTGTGCTTCGGCGGCAAAGACCTCAGCGAGCTGTTCATCGCCTGCGGGGACACGATCTACAAACGCCCCACGAAGGCCCGTGGCGTCGTCAGCGGCCAGCAGGCACCGATCAAGCCTGCCCCGCCGAAGTTGTGAGCCTGCCGAGGCGCAAATGATTTGGCATGCCGCCTGCCTTTGGGCTACACGAAAACCGTTTTCACTACTGTGATCCTGCCTACCGATCCAATCCTCTACCGCCCCAACGTCGCCGCCATCCTGCAGCGGGAGGATGGCCGCATCCTGGTCGCCGAGCGCATCAACATCGCCGGGGCCTGGCAGTTCCCACAGGGCGGCGTGGATGATGGCGAGACGGCGGAGCAGGCGCTCTTCCGGGAGCTTCAGGAGGAGATTGGCGTGCGACGTGAACTGCTCGAGATCCTCTCCAGTCGCGGCGGCTACCGCTATGCCTTCGCCAAGGGGCGGCTGAAATACGGCATCTATGGTGGCCAGGAGCAGACCTACTACCTCTGCCGCTACACCGGCACCGATGCCGACATCGACCTCAAGGCCACGCATCAAGAATTCGCCAGCTTCCGATGGATCGAACCGCGCGAGTTCCAGCTCGACTGGACGCCGAAGTTCAAACGCCATGTCTATCGCCAGGTGATGCAGGACTTCTTCGGCCTCGACCTGGTTTGAGTCGTGGCCGATTTTTTACAAAAATAGAGCCCTCAGCCTCCCCACGCGCGTTTTTCGGAGAAAATAGGCCACCCACCAAAACGTCGCTGCATCG
>JBKCXA010000305.1:0-6176 GCA_046316935.1 Prosthecobacter sp. | reverse complement strand
AATCCGCCATCATGCGCCGGGCGGAAGCTGGATTCGCAGTTTACCAAGTCCTGAAGGAACTCGGGCAGAGTCGGATGTCCGCCGCTGAGTTCACGCACACGCTGGAAGGCCCGCCTGTCTTTGGGGATGAGAGCTTCCTGCCCTTCCACGCGGGAACGATGGAGTTTTGCAATGAGAATGTCCCGCAGATGAGGCACGATGATGGTCAAACCGTGCCGCACTTCTGTGTGGGCACGTTGAAGATAATGCGGCGTGGGGTTGAATAGCAACGGCGGGCAAATCTGCACACCAAAAGCAGCGCGAACAGTGCCCGCGCGCCCCAGACCGGCTTCGGCGGCGATGCGGCGCAGCATTTCTCCGCCCTCCAGCACCATGATGTCCACATCCGCACTGGCGAAGTCTTCATCGAGGCAGAGCTGAATGGGCGCGGAACCGAAAATGGTCAGCGGCTGATCGTAATCGGGCATCGCCTGATGCACGGCAGCAAAGAATGAATCCAGCACTTTGCCTGCGAGCGTGTCCCAGCGGGGAGGTGGCGGCGTCCAGTTCATGGTTGCACGATGGGTTGCTCCTGACCGAGCCAGCGCATGGCCTGCATGACGAGTCGATCTTCGACGCCGGGGTTTTGTGCGAGCTGACGGGCGAGATCGCACCACTTCTTCCGCTGCCGAAGACGGCGGCTCACCAGAACGCGAGCCACCACGCGAGAGAGACGGTAGTAGGCATCACCGGGTCCGCGCTCTGCAAACGCCACGAGCCGCTCGGCAAGTGAGGTTGCGGGTGTGTTTGCGGTGTTCATGCCCGCAGTGATAGCGGCAGCAGGATCAGATTTCAACCTGCTGTCCCAGCTCGATCACGCGGCCAACGGGGATTTGGAAATAAGTCGCGGGTTGTTGGGCGAGTTTGCTGGCGAGGGAGAAGAGATGCTCGCGCCATCTCGCCATGCCGGGGGCTTTGCTGGGAATGATGATTTCGCGGCCGAGGAAGTAGGTGGACTTTTCGGGATCGACTTCGAGATCGTGGTTGGAGCACTGGCGCAGCAGGCGCGGGACGTTCGGTGTCTGCATGAAGCCGGAGCGGCCGGTGATGCGCCAGAAGTTTTCCCCGAGCTTTTCGACCTCGACACGGCGGCTCGGCGGCACCCAGGGCTCGTCCTCGGTGGTGAGGGTCATAAAGATGACGCGCTGATGGATGGCCTGGTAGTGCTTGAGGCTGTGCAGCAGCGCCACAGGCGTGCGTCCGGCGGTGCTGGTCATGAATATGGCGGTGCCGGGCACTTTGACGACTTTTCCAGACGCGAGGCTTTCGATGAGCATCTCCTGCGAGAGGGCGCTGCGATCCATGGAGGCACGCACGAGTTTGCGACCGGTGGCCCAGGTGGTCATGAGGATGAAAATGGCCGCACCGACAGCGAGCGGGAACCAGCCGCCATCGAAGAATTTCACGAGGTTGGCGCTGAGGAAGGCGAGCTCGATCAAACCGAACACGAGGCACAGCGGCAGCGTTTTGAGCACGCTCCAATTCCACAGATGCCGCGCGGCAAAGTAGAAGAGGATCGTGGTGATGAGCATGGTCATCGTGACGGCCACGCCATACGCGGCGGCGAGACTTGACGAGGTGCGGAAGGCACAAACGAGCGCGAGGCAGGCGAGCATGAGCGTCCAATTCACCATCGGGATGTAAATCTGGCCGCGGGCATGCTCGGAGGTGTGGCGGATGTTGATGCGCGGCAGGTAGCCGAGCTGCACGGCGCTGAGCGTGAGCGAGTAGGTGCCGGTGATGAGCGCCTGTGACGCGATGACGGTGGCGGCGGTGGCGAGCAGCACGAGCGGCAGCGTGGCCCAACTTGGAGCCATTTGGAAAAACGGCGCATGAGCGAGCTCGGGCTGCTTCATCAAAAGCGCACCCTGGCCGAGGTAATTCAGCGCGAGAGCTGGCAAAACGAGCATGAACCAGCCGCGGCGGATCGGTCCGGCACCGAAGTGGCCCATGTCGGCATACAAGGCCTCACCACCGGTCACAGCGAGGAAGACGCTGCCGAGGATGACAAAGGCTGCGTGGCCGCCGGTGGTCAAAAAGTGCCATCCATGCCAGGGATTGAAGGCGGCGAGGATTTCCGGCCCGCGCAGCAGTTGCGACACACCGAGCGCACCGAGGCTCACGAACCACAAACCGGTGATCGGGCCGAAAAAGCGGCCCATTTTGGCGGTGCCGAGAAACTGCACCGAAAACAACACGATGAGAATCACCGAGGTGATGCCCATGATGAGCCACTGCATGTGCTGATTCCACGTTTCGGCCTCCAAAGCATCCACAGGAGCCGCACCGAGCAAGCCGCCGTCTTTGAGACCTTCCACGGCGCTCAAAACGGAGATCGCGGGCGTGATGATGCCATCACCAAACAGCAACGCGGCACCAAACAAGCCCAGCAGCACCGCGAGAGCGCGGCGCTTCATCGTTTCACCCATGCGATGCGTGGCGAGAGCCATCAGCGAGAGCACACCGCCCTCGCCTTTGTTGTCCGCTCGCAGGATGAAGACGAGGTATTTGACGCAGATGAGCAAAATCAGCGACCACAGCACCAGCGAGACGACGCCGAGGACGTGCTCATGCGTGGTGGCGATGTGATGCGGGCTGTGCGGGCTGAAGCACTCCTTCAGCGTGTAGATCGGCGAGGTGCCGATGTCTCCAAACACCACGCCGAGCGCCGCAATGACGAGCGTGGTGGTGGAGAGCTTGTGGAGGCCGTGCGAGTCGTTGTCTTTCATGACGCCCGCAGGCTCCGTGGCGGAGCCGCTGCTGCCAGTGAAGGGCTGTCAGCGGAGCGTTAAGAAGGTGTTAACGAGCATCAATTCTCCTCGAAATCTTCATCGAGCGGCCAGGGGATCTCCGCATTTTCGTCTCCTTCGAGTTCGGCGTCGAATTCGCCCAGGTAGCCATGGCGGACAAGCTTCCACACGTTCTTACCATCCTGCTTGAGATAAGCCACGAACGACCTCTCGGCGAATTTGGCGGCGAGCTGCTCATCTTTGACCGTTTTCCCCTCAGGCACCTGGACGTTGCCCATGATTCGTGCCCAGCCATTCGAGACTCGCACGCTGCCGATCAGAGTCACCGGCACTCCGGCGGATTTTTGCAGCACGGCAGTGGCCATGCTGACGATGGGCTTTGCCTTCGCGTCCTCGATGTCGAACTCGTCCATCTTCACTTCGGTGAGTGCTTTTCCATCGAACTTCACGTTCTTCGGGTCTTTGAGCACCAACTGGCCGGGGCCGTGTTCTTCGAGCTCGCCCTCGCCGATGATGAGCTTGTTCCCGTCGATCTTGATGAGCTGCTCCTCGGACTGACGGCTGCCCTCGATCATGTAATTGAAGGTGACGTGCAGCAGGCCGTCATCACGCACATTGCCCATGATGGAGCCATAGGCGCTGTCCTTCTCCGGCACGCCGCTGTATTCGCTGCCGCCGACGCTCCCCGAGTCCACCCAAAGCGCCACGGTGATGTCCTCCTCTTTGGACTCGAGTTTGAAGTAACGATTGATGGAATCCGCGAAGCTGTTCAGCGAGAGCGCGGCGAAGACGAGTGCGGTGAGGCGTGGTGAGATCATGGGACGAGGCCCGCATCATGCCGCGCTGACCGCATGAGCGTCAATCAACAATCTGGCCTCAAGGCTGTTTTGAGACGAAAGGCTCGATGCGAATGGTCGTGACGATGGGGCGATGGTCGCTGGCCTTGTCGAAATCGCGGGACGAATAGATGAAGCTGCGGCGGTAGTCGAGATGCGGGCGCAGCAGGCGGCTGGCGAAGAGGTAATCGAGGCGGGAGTATGTGTCCGCGGAGTCCCAGAAGTGTGTCCAGACCTCGCCTTGCTTGTCTCTCAGGAAGACATCGAGCATGCCGGTGTCGCTCTGGCGATCCCCCATGATGGTGTCGATGGCCGGCTCGTTGCGGTGCTCATTGAAGTCGCCGTAGGCCAGCAGCCGGGTTTTGGGCTCCGCCGCGAAAATGGTGTCCATGTGCTTGCGCAGGAGACGTGCCTCATGCCTGCGCATCTGTGCCTGGTCGGCCTCCTCGATTTCCCGCTTGGATTTGAGATGAACGCCAAGGAAGCGGACCTGCAGCGTGCTGTTGATCTTCACAGTCGCATCAAGAATGCCACGCTGGAACGGGAGCGTCTGGCCGTTGAGCTGATAAGTGAGGCTGGTCTGCGAGTTTCGCGACGCGATGGGCAAGGCTGAGAGGAGGGCTAGGCGGCGGGTGTCATCGCCGCCGTGGGCCATTTCCGTATGGGGCAGGTCGAGGCCGGCCTTTTTGAGGCGGGATTGCAGATCCGCGAGATCCTCCGCAGTGCCGATTTCGCAGATGCCAAGCACCTGGGGCTTGATGGCCGCGAGGATCTCCACCACGCGCTGCTTTTCCTCCTCGGGCTTCGGGGCGGAGGTAAGCATTTTTTTCGTCTCCTGGTCAAACCGGTCCATGGTGAGCCAGTTTTTGACGTTGTAGGAGCAAAAGACGACGCTTTCCGGCTCCGCAGCCGCCGTGAGACCTGCGAGGACAAAGAAAACGGCGGGCATCAACGCCCGCCGTGTGGTGAGAAAGAGGTGCATAAAGCAGGGAAGGGGGCGATTAGACGTCCACATTGGCCACCGGCTGGCGCTTCTCCTGGGGCTGGGCGGGCGCTTTGGGGCTTTCCGCTTCGATCTGAGCGCTGTGGAGCTCGTGCTCGAATTCTTCGCGGGCCTTTTTGAACTCGCCCATGCTCTTTCCGAGACTGCGGGCAAAGGTGGGAAGCTTCTTCGCGCCGAAAAGCACGAGGACGAGGATGGCGATGATGATCAGCTCGGGGGTGCCGAGGGGGCCGAAAGCGGCGAGATGGACGGGGGTGTTCATGGAGGTGCTGAGTTTGAGTTTGGCGGCAAAAATGCCCGCATGCAACGCGGACTTTCAGTCGTTCCCAGTGGGGCTCATCGTCCGTTGGCGCAGGGCAGCCAGGAGCCTAAACGCCACCATGCCGGTCCTTCACACATGGGAGTCGCAGATTTTTCGAGACTGCTGGCGGCTCATCTTTCCTTCATCCAGTCAAACAACTGCCTCCGCTGCACCGGCAACCGTTTGTGAAAAACATCCGCAATGGCCTCGGCGGCGAGAGATTGCTCGCCTTCGGGCAGAATGCCGAGGGCTTCCGCGAGTCGCTGTTCAAAGCGGCAGATCAGAGCCGGGCTGGGGTCTTTCTCCGAGAGGTAGTCCAGGGCCTTCACCAGCAGCGGCTGCACCTCGGGCAGGGGGGCGTGACGCTCGGCTACCTGGGCCACGAGCTTTACCAGATACGTCGCTGCGAGCACGCGGCCGTAGCTGGTGCGCAAGCCGAGGCGGGGATTCGTCCACCTGGCCTCTGACAGGATGCCGAGGTCCGATGATTTACCTGGGACGAAGCGCAGCTCGCAGGTGACAAAAAGGTCGAGCATGCCTGCGAAGGGTGATTTGGGCCTCATGGCACCCTTTGCGACGGTTTTGAAGATGCCCAGCTCCGCGCAGCACCATTCGACGATCAAGCTCGTCTCGGTCTGCCGCTGGCGGCCGATGAGGATGGCTTCCGCTTTCTGCATGCAGGATCAGTTTCACCGGCCGAGCACCAGCGTGGCCAGCGGCGGCAGATCGACGACGAGGCTCCAGGGCTGGCCTTGATGCGGCACTTCCAGGGCCTGGAAGCCCGCGCCAGCGCTCACGCCACTGCCAGCATAGGTGGCGGCATCGGTGTTGAGCAGTTCGCGGTAGCTGCCGGCCTCCGCCACTCCGACCCGGTAGTCTTGGCGCGGCACGGGCGTGGCATTCACGAGCACATAGACCTGATCTCCATCCGGCGAGGTGCGGGTGAAGGCGAAGACGCTGTTCTCCGCGTCGTTGGCGTCGAGCCAGAAGAAGCTGCCGGCCTCGTGATCGCGTGCATGGAGCGCTTTGCGACCGGTGTAGAGGTGGTTGAGGTCTTTGACGAGCCTTTGCAGGCCGCTGTGCTCCTCACCGAGGAAGAGATGCCTGTCGAGGCTCGCATCGTGCTTCCACTCATGCCACTGGCCGAATTCACCGCCCATGAAGAGCAGCTTCTTGCCCGGATGCATCCACATCCACGCGAGGAACATGCGCAGGTTGGCGAACTTCTGCCAGCGATCGCCGGGCAT
>JBKCXA010000304.1:0-6574 GCA_046316935.1 Prosthecobacter sp. | reverse complement strand
CGGATCAGGAGCTTCCTGGAGCCAGGCGTTGTTGATGTAGCGACCGTCGTAAACGCTGGAAGAAGGCACCAAAACAACCTCGATGGCCTCATCGGAGGGCAGCGCGGCCGGTTTGGCCTTGGAAACGATCGTGCCGACGGCGGCAGCATTCACGCTGACGTTCGCACGGGCATAGGCGGAGGCTTTCAGGAAGCCATCGCGAAGGGTGAAGTTCCATTTCGACTCGTCGAGACCACCGGCGACCTGCGCAAAGGTGTCGCGCACGGCGATGTAACCGGCGTCTTCCGCCGGAGCGGCACCATCGGCAGGCTTTTCAGCCGGGCCGAGCTTCTTGCGGCCGAGGAGGGCCAGCAGGACGTCGTTCTTGCTCGCTCCGTCGTAGAGCGGGGCGATCATCGGCTGGACGATGGAGTAGGTGCCGTCAGCGGCACGAACGTCGTTCCAAGACTCAAGGTAGTGCGTGGCCGGAATGTGCAGCGCCGCGTGCAGAGCCGTCGAATTCAGCAGCGAGCCGACGTGAACGAGCTTCACACCCTTTTCGGTGATCAGCTTGGCAAAGGCGGCGGCGTCCGGAGCATCGTAGAAGAGGCTGGCGGGCGTGAGGGAGACGAGAGTCTTGAGCTGACCGCCGGAAACATCGGCCTGGAGAGCGGCGATGTCGCCCATGTCGGGCTTCGGAGCCTCCTGGAGGAGGTCGATGGCGGAGCCGTAGGCACCGAGAGCATTGTTGATGCTGGCGACGAGGGCGTGGACCTCAGCGGAGCAGCGGGAACCGGCCAAAACGACGGCCGAGCCCTTGTTGTCGATCAAATCGCGGACGGCGGGGGCGACCCAGTCCTTCAGCGCCTGCGGGGCGGATGCGGCGAGCGCCTTGCCGGAGGCATCACCGAGCTGCTCGGCGATGAGGGCGGCAGCGGCGGGGATGAGGGCCGCTGGGATGGCCTTGCGATGGTCCGCCATGCCACCGGTGAGGGTGTAGCGGTTCTCGAGGACGTAGAGGCGGTTCATGTCCTTCTCCGCGGCCTTCGATTCCTTCGCACGATGCTTGGTGAATTCCTTGATCGACTCGCCCGCGACGGGGTCGATGCCGAGGAAGTCACAATCGAGCGCCAAGATGCGCATCGCCTTGCTGAATTTCACGAAGGGCTTCACGCCGGCTCCAAGAACTTCCTTGTTCACCGCCTGGGCGTCACCGCCGACGGCTTCGTAGCTGTACAATTTGGCCTGCGGGAAGGCCGTCTTCACCTCGCCGAGCAGGCGGAGGTAGGTGGGGGAGGTCGTGGCACCCACAACGATACCGAGACCGGCACCCGAGGACTTCTTTGCATCAGCGGAAGCCGCAGCGATCAGCTCGTTCGCCTTGGCCCAGGAGATGGCTTTGCCAGCGCCGAGGGGCTTCTGGGAGCGGTCCGGGTCGTAAAGGTCGAGGACGGAGGCCTGAGCGAAGGAATCAATGCCGCCGCCGAGGGGGTGGAGCGGGTTGCCCGTCACATGGGTAGGACGGCCTTCATGCACGGTGACCACGAGGGGCGTGGCACCACCGCTGCGAGGCATCGTGGTGGCGAAAAGCACCGGCTTGCCCGGCACCATCCACTCGACGTGCTGCGTATAGGGCAGGATCGTCGTGATCGGACGGCGGCAGGAGGCGAGGCCCATCAGGCCAACGCTGGCGCCCATGATCTTCAAAAAGTCGCGGCGGCCGTTTTCGGCCTCTTCAGGCGTGAGAGTATCGCCCGCGGGGAACTCGCGGCCAAGGTCCTTCAAAAAGCTCTCACGACGCTCGAGCTCGGCCGTGCTGCGCCAGTAGCGCTTCGCGTTCTGCGGCTCCTCGGGATGAATCCAGTTGCGTTTCATGTGTCGGGGAAAGGTGGGGGCGCGGGGTTAGCGGTGGCAGGCGGTGCAGTTTTCCGGCGGTTGGATCTGCCAGTGCTTCTTGAGCTGCGTGCCCACTTCTTTCTGGGTCACTTCTTTGCCGTAAGTCTTCTCCGCGAGGGCCACGAGAGCGTCCAGGCCCTCGGCCTTCGCGCCTTCGCCGCCGATCACCTCGGCGATCTCGCCAGCGGGCACCTTCTTGTCGAGGAGGCCCTTGTAGAAGTCCGCACGCTTGAGGTCGGCGGGCTTGAAATTGAGGTTCGTCACGTAGTCGAGCGGGCGGAGGTTCTTCTCCGGGTTGCGATGGCAGTCGAGGCACCAGCCCATCGACTGCGGCTGGTCGTGGCGGACGACTTCCATCTCGTTCACCTTGCCATGGCAGGACACGCAGGAGATGCCGCGGTTCAGGTGGGCGCTGTGGTTGAAGTAAACGTAGTCAGGAGCCTTGTGGACCTTCACCCAGGGGATGGATTTGCCCGTTTCGTTGGCTTTTTGCACCAGTTCCAGCTTCGGCGAGCTGGCGCGGATGCCGCCCTTGCCCTGGCCGTGGCAGTTGAAGCAGGTCTGGTTCGTCGGCACGTTCGAGTGGCTGGAGGCCTCGCCAAAGCTATGGCAGATGCGGCAGTCCAGACCGAGCTGTCCGGCGTGGATTTTGTGGGAGAAAGGCACCGGCTGCGTCGGCTCATAGCCCACACGGGTGTATTTCGGGGTGAAATAGTAAGCGACGCCCATGCTCACGCCGAGAGCAATGAACACGACAGCGATGCCTACCTTGAGAGGAAGCCAGTTGGTCCAGCGCGGAAAAAAGTTGCCCATAAATTGCGGTCGAAAGAGCTTGTGAAAAATTTCACAAGGAGGCTCAGAATAGGATTGGCACAATCCCCGCGCAACCGGAGAAATAAGATTTTTGAAAAAACTCCGCCACCCTCGGCGGGCGAAGGCAAAACCCCCTTTTCCGAGCGGTTTTCCGGGGTCTTCGGCGATAAAATTTTGGCACCTCAATCCCCTGCCCTTCCAAACTCCCGGAAACCTTGATTTTTCGGCCTCCCGCGGCGTTTTGACGCGGCGAATCGGGCCTCCAACCTCACTCGTTCACCGGCAGCGCCTTGGCGGGCTCGCGTTTGGCCTGGGCGAAGATGAGGGTGCTCATTTTGGGACGCCAGTTGTAGCCAATGCCGAAGGGGATGGGCGGCACGTCGCCGGCCTTGTAAACGGCGGCGAGGTCCGCCTGATACTTCTCTTTGAAGCGGGCGATGGGGCCGGGATACCAGCCGTAGGCCTTCGGCGTCCAGATTTCGCGAGGAAAATCCTTCCACATCACGCCGGTGTCGTCCTGGAGAAGGGTGGAGCATTTGGCGAGGAGCAGATCCCGCACGAGGTCGAACTCCTCCAGGTGCATCAGATACGAGGCGGACTTCGTGAAGCCGTTCGGAGCACCGAGCGCCTCGCAGAAGCGGACGAAGCCGGGGTCCTGCTTGATCATGTAGCTGGCCAGATTCGTGGAAAAATAATACACCGTCTGCTTTTGGCCCGCTTTGCCGGTGAAGCCGATTTTCACGCCGGGGTGCTTCGAGCCCTCCGAGGGACCTTCCTTGCCCTCTTTGTCGAGGCCGATGAGCTCCACGCTATCGACGTGGCAGCCGCTACGGGCGAGGAAGGTATAAATGACGGGAATCGTGCCGCTGAGCTTGGTGGCATTCGCGGAGAGGTCGTTCTTCATTTCGGAGGTGATGAAGAAGCTGAAGCTCAAAATGGCCTCGAGCGAGTTGCGCAGGTTGCGCAACGAGTGGTCGAGCGAGTCGCCGCCGAGCTTCGTGACATCCGGCGGCGTGCCCACGGGCTCGATGCCGCACAAAATGTAGGTGCTGGCGTTCGGGTAGAAGGTGTTCGCGTGCAGGAAGTCCGGCCCGCTGAAGACGTAGAGCAGCGGCGCGGTATCCGCCACGAGCTGCGGCAGTGTTTCCTGCATCCAGCCGCGGATCGCACCGAGCTGTCGCTTCTCGACGTCCTCCCACGCGGCGTCCAGACCCTTTGCATGACGGGCAAACTCCGCCCGCTGGGCCAGTTCAAACAGCGGCGAGCCCTCCTGAGGCGGCAGACCGGCGAGGAACCGCGCCTGATCATCCGGCGTCGGCGTGGACTGGGCAAAAGACAACGAGGCAGCAGCGAGGAACAGGACGAGGCGGTTCATGATTCGGTCGGAGCATTACGCGGCGAGATAAAGTAAACGATCCAGCCAAGCAGGATCAGGCCCATGCCGGTGAGGGTTTCGTGAGGATGTTTTTTCGCCACGAAGACCATCATCCACAGACTGATGCCGAGGAAGAGCAGCGGCGTGATGGGATAGCCCCAACAGCGATACGGGCGCGGGAGGTCTGGCTGCTTGATCCGCAGCACGATGAGGCCCACGACGGTGGCGAAAGAGCCGAGCTGGATGCTGAACTGCACGCAGGTGAGCACCGTCTCGAAGCTCGCGGTCAGCAGCAGCGTCACGACGATGGAAAGCTGCACAAACAAGGCCGCCACGGGCACGCCGCGTTCATCGCTCGCGGCCAGCGGAGCGAGCAGCTTGAGGTCCTGGCCCATTGTTTTCATCACGCGAGGCCCCACCCAGGTCATCGCCGAGATGCTCGACACCAGTCCGAGGCAGATCAGCGCGGACATTACCTGCCCGCCGGTGTGCCCGAAGATGCGATCCGCCGCCACATGACCCACATCGAGCTTGCCATCCAGCTCGCTCATCGGCGCGGCATAGAGAAAGACGGCATTCAACGCGATGTAGAGCACCGTCACCAGCAGCGTGCCCAGCGCGATGGCCTTCGGCACGTTCTTCTGCGGATCACGAATCTCCCCCACGATGTAGGTGGCCGCATTCCAGCCCGCGTAGGCATACATCACGTACACCAGGCTCACGGCAAAGGGCGTGCTGCCGAGCAGCTTGCCATCGCCCGCCTTGGGCAAAAAGCTCACCGCCTGCCCTTCGCTGATCACAAAGCCGCTCACGATGAAAACGAGAATGAGCAGCACTTTCAGCCAGGTGGCCGTGTTTTGAAACTTCGCCGCCACATGGATGCCGCCGACGTGGATCAGCGTGACGATCCACACCATCACGAGCGACCACGTCGTGGCCGGCGCATGCGGAAAGATGGCGCTGAAGTATTTGCCAAACGCCATCGCCGCGAGAGCAATCGGCGCCGCAAAGCCCACCGTGACCGAAAGCCATCCCGAAAGGAAGCCCACGGCCGGATGGAAGATCTTCGAGAGGAAATGATACTCGCCGCCCGAACGCGGCAGCGCCGCCGCCAACTCGCCATAGCACACCGCGCCACAAAACGCGCACACACCGCCGACCAGCCACAGCATCACGATGGCAAAACCGGACGGCAGACCGCCCACTTGAAAGCCCAGCGAGGTAAAAACCCCCGTGCCGATCATGTTCGCCACCACGACCGCCGTTGCGGTGAGGAGCGAGATACCTTGATGACGGTGCGGGGCTTCCATTTCGAAGCGGCTCATATCAGCCACCACTCGAAAGGTCAACACGCACCTCCTCCTCGTTCACGCCACGAGCAAGAAATCCACGCCTTCCACCCAACCACGCTCGCTCAAATGCCCCGCGATGGCCTCACGAGCCCCGCGAGCGCCCACCCCGCCGAGGATGAAGCTCGACTCGCGAGGCGGCAGATCATCGGCCAGCCGCACCTCCCGGCCATCGAGATGCCGACCGCGTTTCGATTCATCCACGTCGATGAAGCCGGTGATGAGATCGGCGATAGGATCAAAGCGTCGCCGTGTGATCCGGCCCGCGCCCCAAAGCCAGATTTCACGCCCGGCCGTATGCGCCGAGAGCCAGCGGCGCAGGTAGCCGAGCTTCATCGCGTAAAAGGCCTCCACCGAGTAGCGTGGATCGGTGCGGGAGAGCCGCTGCGGCGGATCATTCCAGGTGAGCAGCTCCTGCTCCACCTTGCCAAACCGCACGCCCGCCTCCAGCCAGCGAAGCCACAGCTCGTAGTCTTCGGGGAAATCCCCCTCACGGTAACCACCATGCTCCTCCAGCAGCCGACGACGAAACATCACACTCGGATGCGCCACCGGTGCCTCGACAAAGCGTCGCCGCTCCATCGACTCCGATGTGCGCAGCGCATTGATCCAATCGACATGTGCCGCATAGCCCTCACCCTCGCCGCCAAATCTCACGAGGCATGAAACGAGGCCGATGGAAGGCTCCGCCTGCAAAAAAGCGTGCTGCAGCTCCAGCCGACGCGGGGCCATCACATCATCCGCATCCAAGCGAGCGATGCATTCGCCGCGACAAATCTTACCGCCATGCTGAAGTGCCGCCGCGATGCCTTTTGGAGGCTGACGAAGGACGACGAGCCGTTCCTCCCGTGTCGCCAAATGCTCCAGCAAGGCAGGCGTGGCATCCTGCGAGCCGTCATCCACGATGACGAGCTCCCAATCCGTCCACGTTTGCGCCTGCACGCTGCGCACCGCCGCCTCCAGCGTGGCTGCGGCATCACGCACGGGCATCAAAACGGAGATCGCAGGCGGTTTCGGCATGGCGGCTGCCATCATCCGTTTTGGGAGAGGTTTTGCAATCAGTCCGCAGGCCGCTAGAGTTTCGCCATGCCTTTATCCACTGCCACCCTCGCCGCGACCGCATGATCCGCTTTCTGCTCAGCCGCCTGCTCCAGGGTATCAT
>JBKCXA010000303.1:0-9800 GCA_046316935.1 Prosthecobacter sp. | reverse complement strand
AAAGGAGGATGAGCAGCGTGCCGCCCTTTACGAAGCCCAGTTTCAGGAGGAACTCAGCGAGCTGCGCAAAAAGAACCCTTCGCTGTTTGATCCCGAGGAGGAATTTGACCCGGAGATGGAAGAAACCGAGGCCGCGAAGACGAGTGAAGACGAGCCTCTCAATGAGGAAACGCCCGTAGATGACGAACCGGAAAGCGGCGGCATAAACCTCTTCGCGATCATCTGGCTGCTGTGCAATCCGAAGTCCCTCGTGGGCTACTTCGTCATTGGCGGAGCCGCCTACCGTGCGGCCTTCCGTTTCCTCACCAACGAAGAGGCCTCGAATCTCCACCTCGGCGGCGAGCGGGCGGAGGACCTCAGCGGCCTCTCTCTCCGCGAACGGATCAAGCTCGGACAGGCTTCATGAGGCATTGAAACGCGCTTGCGTCCACGCCGCTGGTGTCAATGCTCCGCGGCATGACCCGCTCTGAACTTGCCAAAGGCATCCTCCGCCAAGGAGGTGAGGTGGTCATCATCGTGCTGCTCACCGCGCTACTGTGGTGGATGCATGCACAGGCTTGGATGAACGGCCGCTCGCTGTGCCTGCTGGTGCTGGCGCTGGCGTTTGCGAAAACGGTCTTCTTTTTCGCGGAGAACCTCACGCACATCCTCCTCGCCACGCGGGACAACATGCCCTACCACAAGGTGCTCGGCCTCATGGGCGTGAACATGACGCAGATCACGCTGTCCTTTGCGCTCGATTTCTGGCTGCTGGAGACGGGAGACGCGGAGAGCTTCAGTTCCATCAATGCCGCCTGGAGCCGCCCCGAGCTCATCTTTGAGTTCTTTTTCTACAGCGTGCTGAATTTCAGCTTCTTCGGCTTCGGCGATGTGACACCTCTCACCGTGCCCGCGAAGCTCGTGACCATGATGGAGGTTCTGCTGGCCTTTTTCACCGTCATCTTCCTTCTCTCCGACTTCGTCAGCCTGAAGGACTCCCTCCGCGTGCGCCGCCGTCATGAGGATTGACCCCCGACCCCGTTCTGCCTTTCTTGCCATGCCCGCCGATTACTCTCACCTGCGTGATCTTCTCCAGCACCGCCTCGACCTCATCGCCGACCACGCGTTTCGAGATCGAGATGCAGCCGCACATCTCGCCGCGCTGCAAAAAGTCTCCGAGGACCTCGTCGCCGAGCATCAAAAGCTGCGCGACGGCCTGCCGCCCCGTCTCAATCATTTCCTCACCCAGGCCAGCTACTCGAAGGCGCTCGAGTATCTGACCCAGGCGTAAGTGGCGAGGGCGCTCAGGCAATCTCCGGCACCACAAAGGGCTCGCGATACTTGTCCTTGAGCATGGCATTGGCCGCGTCGTGGTCGATGAAGCGCTCGTCCTTGCCGTTCATCTTCAAAACGGGGCCGAGCGTGAGCTTGTCCTTGCTCACATCGACGTCGTTTTTCGCCAGGTGCTCCTTCATGCGCTCAAAGGTCTCCGCGGCGAATTTCTCGCCTTTGATCGTTTCGAGGATGACATCGGGATTTTGCTTCGCGCCGAGGCGATGGCTGATATTGCCGGTATGGCAGAGGGCGCTGGAGAGATGACCTTCGAGGATGTCCGCATGCAGATCGTCCACGCGACGGCTGCGGCAGGCATGGATGAAGTTTTTGAAGTGGTCCTCCGAGCCGGAGAATTTCTTGATCTCCTTGCCGTCTTTGTCGAGCGCCACCGCGGCGCTGTAGCTGCTGACCACGACGGTCCCGCCCTCGCATTCGACGATGACGCCGACGCCCGCGCCTTTGTATTTGTCCATGTCCTTGCTGTCCTTCGAGGAGGCTAAACCACGCACTTCAAAGATGAGCGGAGCCTTCTCGTAACCGTGGTAAATGATCTGCGTGTTCGCTGTCTCGCCATCGTCTTCATAACCAAGGCGGCCGCCCACGCTCCACACGACCGGTGAGAGTTCCGATTCGCCGAGGAACCAGCGGGCGATGTCCATCTGATGAATGCCCTGGTTGCCGAGGTCGCCATTGCCGTAGTCCCAGGTCCAGTGCCAGTCGTAGTGCAGCTTCTTGCGCGTGAGCGGCTTCTTCTGGCCGGGGCCGCACCAGAGATCGTATTCGACGCTATCCGGCACTTTTTGCTCGCCCTCGGCCTTGCCGATGCTGGCACGGCGTTTGTAGCAAAGACCACGCGAGAGGAGAACTTTGCCGAGGTTGCCATCTTGAACAAATTTCACCGCCGCAGCGAGCCCGGTGCGGCTCGAGCGGGCCTGCGTGCCGGTTTGCACGATCTTCGAGTGCTTTCGCGCCGCTTTCACGATCTGGCGGCCTTCCCACACGCAGTGCGAGACGGGTTTTTCGACATACACATCCTTGCCCGCCTGGATTGCCCAGATGGAGGCGAGCGCATGCCAATGGTTCGGCGTGGCGATGCTGACGGCGTCGATCGACTTGTCATCAAACACACGGCGCATGTCGGTGTATTGCGTCACCTTGATCTTCTCCTTGTCGAGCGCCTGCACGTGCTTGCTCATCACGTTGCTGTCCACATCGCAAAGCGCCGCGAGCCTCACGCCCTCGTCTTTGAGGCCTTTGTAGCCGCTGATATGGCCTGCGCCGCGGCCACCAAAGCCGATCACGGCCATGTTGATCGTGTCACCGGGGCTTTTTTGCGCCCAGGAGGTTTTGGCGATGTAGAAAACGCCGGTGGAGGCGGCGACGGACTGGGTGAGGAAGCGGCGGCGGCTGGTCATGGCTCGTTGAATACGCCGCGAGCCGGTGCGGACCTTCCGCAAAAGTGCCGGGCTGAGCATGCGTTCGGCCTGAAACGGTAACACCTCCCGAAAAACCGTTCTTCTCCGGATGGAATCCCTTACCATCCATGAAAACACCCTCCTCAATTCTTCTTCACACCCTCGCTGGCTATCTGCTTTGCTCTCCGCTGCCCGCCGCGGTCGTCGAGGTCAGCATGACCACCAATCCCGAAACCTTCGAATTTCGCGGCGATGCCAAGGACGACCATCTGGGCAATGCCTCCGCCCAGGCCAGCCAGTCGATTGCCACGGGTGATCTCAATGGTGACGGCCTCGCGGACATCGTCATCGGCAGCGAGGATGAGGGCACGCTCGGCGCGGTTCACATCACCTGGGGCCGTGCCTCCTGGGCCTCGTCCGCTGCGGCGATGGCCTCCATTGCCGATGTGAAGATCGCCGGTGTCAGCGGCGAGAAGATCAGCAGCGCCGTGGCGGTTGGAGATGTGAATGGTGATGGCGTGGGCGATCTGCTGATCGGCTCTCGCAACGCCGATCCAGGCAGCCTGAGCAACAGCGGTGCGGTGTATGTGTTTTTTGGCGCTGGCTCGTGGTCATCCACACGCACGCTGGCTTCGGCGGATGTCAAAATCTCCGGCAACACGGCGGGTGGAGCCTGGGGCTACTCGCTCACCGCCGCGGATGTGAATGGCGACGGCATCGGGGATGTCATCGCCAGCGCTCCAGGGCAAGATGTGAGCACGCTGACCAACAATGGCCAGGTGGCCGTGTTCTTTGGCACCACGAGCTGGACCTCCTCCATCGCCCTGGCGAGTGCCAATGTGCTGATCGACGGGCCGCGTAACTCCTCCGCACTGGCCACGCACCTTTGGAGCGGTGATTTCAATGACGATGGCATCAGCGATCTCTTCTTTGGCTCCTACCACGATGATGACCCCACCCATACGACGGCGGGATACAGCGGCGTGATCTGGGGCCTCTTTGGCCGGACCACCGCCTCATGGTCATCGTCCTTCATCGCCACCTCGGCCAATGTGGATTTCTACTTCGCCGGCACCAGCAGCATGTACGGCATCGCCTATCGCGGAGCCTGCGGCGATGTGAATGGCGATGGCGCTGCTGATCTGATCTCCATGGCATCGGAGTCCGCCACGACCTACACCATGATCTGGTTGGGCGGCGGCACCGCCAGCGGGGCAGGGGACAACATCATCGACCATCTCATCAGCTACGGAAATCCGAACAACAACAACGGCATCCCCTCCGCGCTCGCCGTGGATGACTTTGATGCCGACGGCCTCGACGATATAGCGGTCGGTTTTGGCACCTCATCCCCCGGTGGATCGCTTTTCGCCGGTTGCGTGACCCTTCACTATGGCCGCAGCGACTGGGATGCCGATGAGGCCGATGACGTGAAATACACCGGCGAGGTGGCAGGCGACTACCTCGGCATGGCCGTGGCAATGGGCGACACCGATGGCGACGGCACGGCTGACCTGCTTTTCAACACACCCTACTTCGATGTCTCCAGCACGAAGACCAGCGCCGGCAAGGTGTACCTCATCGCCGGAACACCCGCTGAAGAACCCGCGATGACCTTTAGCATGACCGGAAGCACGATCACGCTGGGCACCAGCGGGCGTTCCGGGCGCACCTGCCGACTGGAATTCAGCACCGACCTCAGCACCTGGACAGAGGTCGCGACCTGGAACACCGATGGCAGCGATTACGAATACAATGCGACAGCCAGCGGTAGCGGAGGCTTTTACCGGATCGTCGAGAATCCTCAGGACTGAGAGAGCGACGGATCCGCTTGCCGTAAAGACTCACGCGTGCATCACCTGGCCACCGTCGATATTCAGCGTCTGGCCGGTGATGTTCTTCGCGTGGTCGGAAGCGAGGAAGCAGGCCATGGCGGCATACTCCTCCGGCATTTGCCAGCGACCAAGATGGGAGACCTTCTTGATCTTCGAGGCGGCCCAATCATCAAAACTCTGTCGCTCGCCCTCGGGCAGGAGTTTTTGTCCTGCGGCCCAGATCGATTGATTCAGCTCCGTCTTCACCATGCCAGGTGCGAGGGCATTCACACGCACGTTGTGCGGCCCGAGGTCCTTGGCGGCGCATTGCATGAAGTTGATCAAAGCGGCCTTTGAGGCGCTGTAAGGCGGATCGGTCTGCGATCCCATCTGCCCGGCCACGCTCACGAGAAACAGCATGCTGCCACCACCGCGTTCGACGAGCTTTGGAGCAAAAGCATGCGCCGTGTGCACTGCGCCGAGCAGGTTCACCTCCAGCACGCGAGGCCAATCGGAGGGCTGGAGGTTCCAAAACGGAAAACCAAACTTCCCGGAACCGATGCCAGCACAGAAGATCACATGATCCACCTGCTCAAGACCGGCCGCGAAGGCCTTCATGGCCTCAAAGTCGGTCACATCGCCCGCGGTGATGAAATCGGCATTCGCCTCACGGTCAAAGCCACGCACGTGGCAGCCCTCAGCACGAAAGCCTTCAGCGATGGCTCTTCCGATGCCGCGAGCGGCTCCGATGATGGCGACAGTTTGATTTTGAAGATGCAGGTTCACAGGTTGGGCCGCTATCATGCGACGTGACATGCTGCCCTGCAACGCCGCCGTGAAAGCATCGTGGCGCAGGCAAGCATCATCAGCAGTGCCCGCGAAGGCTCCGGCACGAGCACGATGGTGAGCGTGCCACTCGTGGTGAAAAGCGAGGTATCCCACACCCAGGAAGGATCAAACCCGGCCGTGCTCAGATTCAAAAAGCTCGTGCTCAGGCCGCTGAGGCCGCTCCAATCGAGCAAATCAAATGTGTGGCCCAGCGCAGGCGTGTAACCACCCGCGAAAGTCACGCCGATGCTGCCGGCGCTCATGGCGGAGAAATCCAGCACTCCAGACGCCGTGGCCGCGTGAACGATTTTGTCGTTGTTCCCATTCCCGAAGAGCTCAAAGGCGATGCTGCTGCTGCTTTGGAAGGTCACATTGCCATCCACGGGCGTGAAATGCAGCGTGCCCGCCGAGCCGCTGAGTCCAGGTGACACGTCGCCGCCGAGGATGACGCTGCTGGCAGCCGTGGGAGCGATGGTGCCGGTGCCGCCGAGCGTGGTGCCGGAGGCGGTCGTGAAGCCGCCCGTGCCGGTGGCGGAGCCTGTGGTGTTTGTGACGAGCAAGGTGCCGCCCGTGAGCGTGGTGCCGCCGGAGTAGGTATTGGCATTGCTGAGCGTGGTGGCACCTGCACCCGCTTGAGTGAGGCTGCCGCTGCCGCTGATGAGGTTGCTGAGGGCAAAGGCATTCGTGCGGTTGATGCGCAGGGCGGAGTTATTGATGATCTCGCCTGTTCCGACGGCACCGCTGGCGCTTCCGGCGAAGGATCCGAGCTGCAAGGTGCCTGCGGAGATGGTGGTGGTGCCGGTGTAGCCGGTGTTGTTGGATTCAATGCGCACCATGCCCGCACCAGTCTTGGTGAGATTCGACGAGCCCGTGATGGAGCCAGTGATGCGCATGGCAAAGCCGTCCACGGCCTCGCTGCGCAGCGTGAGATGATCGTTCAAAGTGATGCCGCCCTCGAAGATTCCGCTCAAGTTGGCACCACTGGTGTAAGCAAGCGTGATGGTGCCGCCGCTGCCTGCGGCCACGGTGATGTCATTGGAGGTGGTCCAGCCGCCGAAATGATTTTCCAATGTCGCATTGCCGCCTCCGCTGCTACCGAGCTGCACCGCGCCGGTGCCCAGCGATCCGGTGCGGCCATAGCGCAGCGTGCCTGCAGCCACCACGGTGCCGCCGCTGTAGGTGTTGGCGGAGCTTGGCGTCAATGAAAGGCTGCCGCTACCGGTCTTTGTGAGTGTGCCAGACTGCCCGCTGACATCCGCCACATTGCCGTTGATGACGAAAGCACCGGTGTTTGAAATGAGGATCGTGCCATCGGAGTCGCCGATGGAGAAGCCGCGGTTGGCGACGAGCGAGGTATCGGATGTCGAGTTAAATTCCAGCGTGCCACCATTCAGCGTCACATGATTCGCTGTGGCGGAAACGGGCGCGGTGCCCAGACCACTGGCCTGGGAGATGCGCAGCGTGCCTTGATTGATGACGGTGCCTCCGGTGAATGTATTCGCGCCACCCATGATGAGGGTCCCGGTGCCGGTTTTGGTCAGCGTGCCGGTTTGCCCGGAGACATCTGCGATGATGGCGGAGATGGTGTAGTTCCCCACATCGGAGACTCGAATGGTGCTTCCCGAGTTGCCCAGCGAGAAGCCGCGATTGGTGGCGGAGTTGAAGGAGGAGGCGGAGCTGTAATCCAGCGTGCCGCCATTGATCACGATCTGGTCCGCCACATACGATCCAGGATTGGCACCCAGAGCCAGCCCCTGAGTGATGCGAACGGTGCCTTGAGAGATCGCGACACCGCCGGTGAAGGTATTGGAGGCACCCAGCGTGAGCGTGCCCGCGCCTTGCTTCGTGATCCTAAAGCCACCGCTGATGGCCACAGCGGAGCCAAACTCCAAATTCGAGCCTGCCGAGGTAGTGAAAACATTATTCGCCCCGAGCGCAAAGGTGAGCGTGCCATTCGCACCATTGAAGAGCACTGTGGTGCTGGTGTTTTGCAGGGTGATGCCGGTATGCAGCGTCATGCTGCGTGCGGTGGTCCCTGAGCCGTTGGTATTAATCTCGAGGGTGGTGGGCAGCCGTGAGTTCACGTTGTCAAAAGTGACTAGGCCAAAGACACGCGTTCCGCTGACCGTCATGTTGGAGATGAAGCCGGTGCCATTGCGGTTGTCGAAAACCACATTCGAATCCGTCGCATTTGGCGGGATGACATCGCCCACCCAGTTGGTTGTCGTGGCCCAGGAGGCATTCCCACCACCCGTTCCGCCATCCCAAGAGGTGGTGGTCTGGCCAGAGGCTAACACGCAGAGAGTCACGAACAAAAAGATGACCAAAGAGAAGAGTGAGAGGCTTGATTTCATGGCGCAGAAATCCGGTCACCCCGCCAGACCATGGCAGGGCAAAAGAGTTTTTTGTGGAGATGCAGGGGTGCATCTCGTCATCGCAGCTTCCGTGCCGGATCGCTGTTTGATCGCCTCACTCGTTTGAGTGAGGCGGCACGATCTCGTAGGCCGTGCCAGAAAACTCCTTCACGAAGACCGTGAGCGGCAGCTCAAAGATGCCGTCTTGCATCGGATAACCGTTCTTCGCACCCGCTTCGCCCCTCACCTCGCGGGTGTCACCGTGCGGATTCCATACGCGGATGACATCGGTGGCGGAATCGTAACTCAAAATGGCATACGCATGATTCGGCGTGAGGCCGGGAATGGTCGTTTTGAGCGTGCCGCAGGTCATGAGGCGATTTTCCTTCGTCGCGGCCGTCAGCGCGGCGCGGAGCTCGGACATGTGATTGTCGTAGTCGGCTTTAGTGAGGTCTTTTTTCTTCGCGAAGCTGCATGACACGCGGAACATCTCACGCCCGGTGATGAAGGCGAGCTGTGTGCCCGCACTGCCGCCGCGGTTCAGCGCATCGAGACCCGTGGCGTCGCGTTTGTCGGCGGGTTTCTTCGCGTTGTGGGCCACACCGGCGGCTTTTTCATAAATGTTCACCCAAAGGCTGCCGTCCTCGTTTTGCGAGGTGAGCGCGATCTCCGTGTCCGTGGGCGCGGCGACCTTCACCTCTTGCTGGCCGAGTTTGACGAGATAATGACCATCTTCCGCGGGACGGATCATCTGCTCGCGGATGTAGTCTGGCCGTTCATGCGCCAACGCGGCGAGAGGAGCGAGCGAGAAGCAGTTGCCCATGCGGCCTTGGCGGATGGTTTCGATGCGCGGTCCGTCGGGTGAAAACAGCTCACGTTTCGTGCTGGCGATGCGTTTGAGGCTGCCACCAAACATCGCCGGAAAGTCGGGCATGCCGTTTACAACCGGTTCAGCCTTCGCGAGCTGCTGCAGGTGCTCCAGCGTGAAAGTGGGCAGCGTCACCTTCTTGAACCGCGAAGCCCGTTTCAGCGCCGCGACGGCCGCAGCATCCTCGCCAAGCACTTTTGGGCTCTCGACGAGCGTGTTGATCTCATTCACCGACAAAACGCCATCGTGATCCACATCCCACGTCGCGAAGTTTTTCTCCAAAACGGCCAAAAAACGTTCCCGATCATTCGCGGCAGGTTTTTCTTCTTCGCGGGCGAAGAGAGGCGAAAGGGCGATTATCAGGATCGTGGCGGCTCGTTTCATTTTTTGTCCTCGGGGATGATGCGCAGCACATGGCTGGCCTGGGTGAAATACCACACGCTGCGTTTGAAGGCGCGAAGCTGCACGCCATCCGGGATCGTCACGCCGTTGGAGTCCTTTGCGCCGGTGCCGGTGCTGTCGATGATCAGCGGCGTGCCATCGGGCGATTCGCCGATGCTGCCGACCCACAGCACGACATGCGACACGTTGCCTTTGTTGCTCTTCACGAAGAGCAAATCGCCGGTTTGCAGCTCCTTCGGAAAGTCCTCGTAGCTTTTCGGAAGGTCGATGCGCTTCACCGGCACGCTGCGGCCTGCACCTGGGCCTGCTGCTTCCGTCATCTCTGATTGCTGTGAGATGCCGGTGGAGGGCAAAATGCCGAGCGCGAGGTTGTAAACGAAGCCGGTGAAGTTGCTGCAATCCACGCCCTTGCCCACCGGCGTCTTTTGATCGGGATCACGCGGCCAGTCGGCAGGTGGTTCCCAATCGGGCACATGATGATGCTGGTAGCTGTAACCGATGTAGCGCATCGCCGTGGCGATCACGCGCTCGCGGGACCACTGCGGGGATTTTTTCGCCAGACCGGCCGGGGGGCTCAGATGCTTGATCGAAGGCCCCCAGTAGCCCCAGCGACGCTGGTTCGCGGGGTCCTGCCATTGGCTGTGAGGCACCGTGGCGTAGTCTTTCCAATCTGAACGCGGTCCTTTGAGCAGATCACCGATGAGTTCCTCCTCCGGAAACGTGAACTTCACGCGGTAGGGCGATTTGTATTCATCCTGCGACAGCAACGAGCCGACGAGCGCGAAAAGGAAAACAGCGATTCGCG
>JBKCXA010000302.1:0-13266 GCA_046316935.1 Prosthecobacter sp. | reverse complement strand
CGTGAACGATTGAAAACCACCCTGGCTGAACAAAGCGGCAGAAAGCAACAGCGTGTTGGGAAACGTGGCCGTGCCGCCGACTTGTATTGTCGGTGCGAGCAGGCTGAGCTTGCCGCCGGTGGCACCGGAGAGGCCGCGGAGCGTGCCACCGAGCGCCAAATGACCGCCGAGAATGGATTTGAGCATTGGATCACGGCCGCCAATCAGCGAGAGCGTGCCCGCATCACCGTGATGAATGCTGCGATCCGCCAGCACACCACCGCTGACATCCAGTGAACTCCCCGCAAGCACATCAACCTGCCATCCTTCGATACGGATGCTTCCTCCCGCATAGGTGCTGCCGCCGCCGCTGATACGGCGAGGCACGCTGAAGGGCGCGGGAGCATCATCGCGATCATTGAGCACAAGCCCTGTCGTGCTCAATGCAGCTCCGGAGCCAATCGTCACGATGCCGCGCCCCGCGTTGGCGGCAGGCACGGGGAGGTTGTTCGTGATGATGACGTTCGAATCGAAGGGTGAGATGTTGTAGGCGATGAGGTCGATCAGGCCCGCCGGGGCGCTGATGCTGCCCTGCACATTCACATTAGCCCCATGCAGCGAAACGGTGCCACCCACGGGTGCCCGCAAACTCACGCCGGAAGGCAGTGTGATGTCACCAGCGCCGTTGTTCACGAAAAGGGATCCAAACGCCTGCTGAGAAAGCAGCGAGGACGCGAGTTCCACCGCAGCGCGTCGCTCGGCACGCAAGGCAATAGGCTTGCCGCTGCCATCAAGGGCGAAGGCATTGGCCGCAGGCAGCGTGGCGGCGGTGCTGGTGAAGGTGATCGCGGGCGGCGTGGGCGAGATGAAGGGAAATTCGGGAATCGCACGCGAGAGCAGCTGGGACTGCCATTGCAGCGTGAGGCTGCCTGCCTTTGGCGCGGCATCGAGCTGCTGCGGGCCTGCCACGGTGCCCGCGGCGAAGCCGCCATCGAGAGCCATCGCAGCGGCGCTGATGCTCACATTGCCCGCGGCGGCACCAAAGAGGTGGCTGTTCTCAAAGCGGCTGTTGTCACTCGTTGAGGACGTCGTTGTGGTGACTCCCCAACGCGAGTCCACGCTCGAGCTGACCGGATTGTAGATGCCGTCATAGATCACCGAGGGATCGGCGCGGGCGATGTCCACGAGATTGCCATCGTCGATGAGGCGTGTGGTGTTCACCGTGCCGGCAGCGAATTCTTGATAGCCTCCCGCGGTGTTGATGCGGGAGCCTTGCTGCATCACGACGGACTCGCCGGCACTGATGCTCACATTGCCGCCTTTGGTGGTGAGCTCGCCCGCATTGCGCTCAATGACGCCGAGATACCCGGTGAGATTCGCCAGCGGCGTGCCATACCAGGTGGAGCCGTCGGCCCGGGTGCCGGTCTCACGCAGATCGACGGTCACGGTCTGGCCGCGCAGGCTGCTGTTTCGCTGCAAAGGCACGTCGGCGAGCTCTGCCGCACGCAGATCCACCTCGATGACATACTGGCTGATGGATGACGCGATGCCCGTGGAGCCCGCGACGTCGATGACGGCGTTTTGATCGAGGTAAACCTGCCCGCTGGCATGCACGAAGTCGATGTCCGTGTTCCCGGTGCCTGTCAGCACATCCCAAACACCCGCACTGAGGGTGACATTCGCATTCGGCGCATGCACCACCGCACCCGAGCCGAGGTAAATGGCGAGCCCCTGCATGTTGACCTGCGATTTGAGAGCCAACTCCGTGCCGACGACTTTCAGCGTGCTCGCATACTCCGGCAGCACACGAGTGACCGAATTCGCACCGGCGCTCACCACACCGGTGGTGGGATCGGTGGCCTGGTCATAGATAAAAGCTCCCCCTTGGCCGGTGATGCCGTAGTTCGGATTGGAGACGGCGTTGTAGTTGGCCAGCAGATCAATGCGGCCGTTCAAGGCCACCGAGGTGGTGCTTTGGATGAAGCCGTTCTGGTTCACGCTCTTGCCGGTGACCGCCACACTGCCACGCTCGGAAGAGATAAGACCGTTGTTGGTCGCCGTGCCGCCGTAGGCACCGACCTTGCCGACATACACATCGAGGCCGCGCAGGCTCGGATCGTCGCTGCTGTGCGCATCGTAACCCACCTCCAGGCCCGCGGCGAGGATCGTCTGGCCATCCGGTGTCGAGATCGTGCCGTTGTTGGTGACATTCGGGCCGATGAGCGCCACGCGACCGCCCACATTCGCGGAGGTCGTCGGCGCGGTGATTCTCGCGCCGGCCTGCACGGTGACATTGCCGATCTTACCGTAGGCCGTCGCGGTGACGGGAGTGTCCGGCGAGGAGAAGAGAAACTCGGCACCCGGATTGTTCAGCAGGCCGTTGGTAACGAGCGTTTGATTGATCGGCAGCGCGGACGCAGTCATCGAGCCGGTGTTCACCTCGCTGGCACCGCCGAAGATGATGCCGTTTTGATTGATGACATACACCTGACCTTGAGATTCGATGTTGCCAAGGATCTGCGAGGGATTGCCGCTGGGATCAGTGATGCGGTTGAAGGCAATCCAGCTAGCCGCGTTCGCACCGCCGGCGCTTTGATCGAACTTCACCGTCGTCTGGCGGCCCACGTTGAAGGTGTTCCACTCCAGCATGGCCTGCTGCTGCGTCTGCTGAATGTTGACGATGCTACGGGCGTTAGCCATCGACTGCGTGGGATTGTTCGCGCCGATGGCACTGTTGAAATCTAGCCCACCAACGCCAAGGCCATCCGGCACATCCGGAAGCGTGGTTCCGGGGAAGTTGGGGTTGGCGCCAGCATTGTTCATCGTGGCGGCGGCGGCGCGAGCGGCAGCCTGCATGTTCTGCACGGCATCAAGGGCCAGCGTGTTGCGCGTGAGCATGTCCTGCGCGGCGGCGCGGGCCTGGGCAGCGGCCGCGGCGGCGTTGGCGGAGTTGGCCGCGGCGGCACTGGTGTCCGCTGGCGTGCCTGCGGCAGCACCACCGGCTGCACCGAGCGTGTTTTGCGTGAGCATGTCCGCCATCACGGCCTGCGGAGGCAGGGCGATCAGAAGGATCATGAGATGGGCGATGATGCGTTTCGCGATCATGAAAAGGGGTCAAGGATTGGTTTTGGAGCCCAGCTTTGACAGTGCCACCCCGTCGATGGCCACAGGGTGCTGCTGTAACAATTTCGCCATATAGGCCTGCATGTTGGCGCGGGTCTTTTGAGCACGGAGCTGGCGAGTCAGAGGCTCGCGCACCTGCTCAAGGAAGGGCGTGTGAGGCTCTCGCACATCCAGCACCTTCAAAATGTGCCAGCCATCACCGAGCTTCAGCGGCTCGGAGATCACGCCGAGGGCCAGCTTCGGCAGCTTCGCGAGGATTTCGGGCTGGATCTGCGCCTCGGTGAGCCAGCCGAGCTGACCATCACGCTTCGCGCTGGCCTGATGCTCGCTCATCTCACGGGCGATTTGGGCAAACGAAGCCGGATCCGCCTTCAAACGGGCCTTCACAGCCTCCAGCTTGTCCCCACTGACAAAAATCTGCGCCAGTTGAAACGAACGCGGAATGACCAGCGAAGGCTTCGCGGCCTCGTAAGCGGCTTTTAGCTCGTTTTCGCTCGGAAAGTCCGCCGGAGGCTCGCTGAGCTTTTTGAGGTAAGAGTCCGCGATGGTGGCCTCGCGGGTGTTTTGGATCAGCTTTTGCGTTTCAGGCTGCTGATCCCATTTCTTGTCGAGAGCCTCTTTGAGCACTAAACGCTGCACCAGCATGGCTTCAGTTACTTTGCGAAGCGACGCAGCGTCGAGTGAGGACGCGTTTTCGATTTCGGAAGCGTGGAGTTGAATATCGCCAATCTGGCCAACGACTTCGTCGGCGAATGACGAATGCGGAATGACGAATGAAGAAACAATGACGAAGGCCCAATGACGAACAATTCGGGCATTCGGCATTCGGGCTTCCTTCGTCATTCTGGTTTCGCCATTCGTCATTGCTGAACAGGTTTTAGGACCGCGGCCGCCTGTTCCTTCGTGGCAGCCGGTTTGGTGGCATCTGCGGGCTGAATCTTGCCATCCTGCAGCTTGTCGCCGAAGTCCTGCAGGTAGTTTTCGAGCTTCACCTTCATGTTCCGCGTGAAGGGCTCGCGGGCGATGATGGCGGTGCCGAGGCCGAAGCCTTCATACTTCGCGAGGATCTCATGACCGATGTTGTAGAGGTCGAGGTTCTTGCGATTGGCATCGGCCAGCTTGCGCTCGGCCAGGATGGCGCGGGCGGCATGCTCGGCACGCTGCGCATCGATCTTCTTCGCGGCATCGACGACCTCTGCGTGGCCCTTTTTCCACGCGGCGAGGGATTCTTGAAGGCGGACGATCTCCGCGGCCTGTTTCGCGGCCTTGTCCTGAAGGTCAGCGATGGCTTTGGTGTCCGTCTCCTTTTGAAGATTGCTCTCCTTGGCGAGCTTCTTGAGGTTAGCATCGAGCGTGGAGACTTTTTCTTCTAGTGTGACCTTCTCCGCGGCGAGCGCCGCACGCTCCGCCTCCGTCTTCTGCTGCTGGAGCATGATGGTGCGGAGCTGGTCTCGCATGCGCTTGAGCGCGGCCATAGCCGGATCAGCCTCCTCGGCAGCGAGGGCGGGAAACGCGGTGAGAATGAAAAGCAGGGCGAGGGATTTTTTCATGATTTAGAAGCGGGAAAGGAATTCGATGAGGAAGACATCCGTCTGAAGAGGCGGACCGGCGATCTGTGTCGCGCTCATGTAGGCGAGGCGTGTCCAGGTGCGCTTCGAGAGCGCGTAGAGGCCCTGGATGGTGTAGCCCTCCATATTGGTGCCGCCGTTGCCGAACCGTGACTCGGTGAAGCCGTCCACCATCGCGTCGGACTCCACATAACGGTAGCCGATGTTGAAGGCCCAGTCGCCGCGCTCCGAGAAGAGGGCCACGGGCTTGCCGATGTTCAGGCCGACATACCAGCCGAGGTCACCACCTTCCCAGGAACCATTTCCACCACTGCGATTGTTGACCACGGCGTCACGGCGGGCGAGGTCGTTCATCGCCGCGCGGTCGAGGCCGAAGTTCTTCACGACATCGGCCATGAGGGAGACCTGCATCGGTTCCCAATGGTTGAAGTCCACACGGCCGTTCCAGGCGAGCTGGCGGAACTTGGTGGCCAGGCCGAAGTATTGGAACTGGTTGATCGTGCCGTTCAGGTTGCCGCCGGGAGCGGCACCAGGTGTGGGCGTGATGTTGCGAATGGGGCGGTAGGTATTGCCCTTCTGCGCAAAAAGCGGGCGGCTGTCATCCGTGTCACCGGCGTCATTGGCCGAGGCGGGAACGAACGGGCTGGAGAAGCGGCCTTCGATGTTTTCCCAGTGGTAGTATGCGATGCTGGATTTCACCTCGATGTCATCGACGACCTTGAACTGCACGCCGAACTGCGCGGCGATGAGATACTTGTCGTAGCTGGTGGCTTTTGAAGTGCTGTTGTCCGGCGAGTTGAGCGCCGTGTTGAAGACCGGGAAGGCACCTGCGGTGAAGAACGAGCTGAGATCATCATTCCAAGAATTCGTCACCGAGAAGGCGATGCCGTCCAGGTTCACATCCTCGTCCCACATGATCTGACTGTTGTTGAAGAACGGATTCTGGAAGCGGCCGAGCTCGATCATGAGGTGAGAGTGCGGCGTGAGATCGGCCTCATACTTCATGAAGGCGCGGTCGAGCCACATCTCATACTTCGAGAAGTTGCCACCTTGTGTGTTGCCATTCGTTGAGCCGAGCGTCTGGTTGGTGGAGACGGGCGAGTTGTTGCCACCCGTGGCGAGACGGATGCCTGCGGTGAAACCATCCTCCAGGTCAATGTCAAAGCCCAAACGCATGCGCAGGCGGGTGCGGTCGCGATTGCGGTCCACGTTGAGCTGCGGGGGCAGCGTGCCGGCGGCGTTTCTGAGATCAAACGGCGCACCGGTGTTGATGGCGTTGAAGTTCGGGAACGCGCCGGTGACGTTGTCATTGCCGGAGGGATACATGAGCATCTCCTGGCGCATGCGCATGTCACCAAACAGCTTGATGCGCTGCGCCCATTCAAGGCGGCGGTCGGTGGTCGGGGATGACCAGCCCTCGGTGCGTGCCTGGGAGAGCACCTCGCTGCGAATCTGCGTGCGGATCTCCTCTTTGACGGACTCGGGGATGTAAGTGACGCGCACTTCTTCTTTGTCGGGCTCGAGTGGCGGCAGCGCAGATTGCGCGGCGACGGCGGCTTGCGTATCGGCGAGGGCCTGGGCCTGAGCCTGAGCCATCTGCGCTTCTTGCTCGGCACTTTTCACGAGGTCAGCAGCATCCGCCTTGGTGAGGGCACCGCGCTCGACGAGCTTGTTGATTAGATTAACAACGACACTTTCCGTCGGCGTGGCCTGCGGGCGGGTGGGGATGGCGTTTGGCTCGGGGAGAAGCGAGATCGGGGGAGGGAGATCCGCGCCGGTGGCAGGCGATGGAGCGGGAGGCGGAGTCGGAGCAGGAGGCGGAGTGGAAGAGCCTTCCTTCATTTGAGGGACGGCTGTTTTCGCGGGTGTGACCTCGGCGAGGAGGGGCAGCGGGAGATCGGGTTCCTTCAATGCAGGCACCTGGGCGGCCAAGGGCAGCGCGAGGAGGAACAGAAGGGTGGAGCGACGAAGGATGAGCATGAGAGAAAAAGGGATGCGACGGGGTTTCAGCGGCCGTTGAAGCGCATGATGACGGGCATCGGCGTGCCGGGCGGTGCGGGTTCGAGCACCTGGCCGACGAGCGCGCGATTCTTGAGCATGTCGTCATGCTCGGGATTGCCTGTGGAGCCGTTGAGGACGACGCGGGTGATGCGGCCGGATTCATCGAGCCACACGCGAAAGGGCACGCTGCCCTTGGCAAACTTCAGCCCGGCATGACGTGAGAGGATTTCCTGCACACCGCGGCCGAATTTACCCTGCCAGCGGCCACGCTCGGAGTAGCCACGACCATTGCCGGTGCCACCGATGCCACCGCCGCCAAGTCCACCACCGAGTCCGAGACCGCTGGTGCCATCCCCACCGGTTAACGCGGTGCCGATGGGCTCATCGGCGGGTTTGTCCGCAGGCTTGTCCTGCGCATCAGGCGGAGGCTCCTCTTCGGCGGCCATTTCCTCCTCCTTTTCCTCCGGCGGCGGAGGCTCTTCCTGCTTCGGCGGAGGTGGGGGCGGTGGTGGCGGAGGAGGCATCACCGGCATGATCATGACCATGTCCATCTTCTTCTTGGACTTGGTCTCCTTGGATGGCTTCGCGGTGGCAAAGTAGTAGCCGCCTCCGCCGAGCACGAGGAGGCCGAAGATGATCGTGACGAGGTTCCGGCGGAAGAAGCCGTGCTCGTCATCGTCTGGAAGATCGCGAGGGTTCATGACGGGTTATTTTTTGGCCTGGGTGGCGAGTCCGATCTGCGTCAGGCCGAGACGGCCGACGACGTTCAGCACGTCCATGATGGTCTGATACTGCGTGGCGCTATCGCCACGGATGACGACGGGGAACTCGGGTGTGGAGGACTTCTGCGCCTCGAGCTTCGATGAGAGCTCGTCGAGGGTGACGGGGATGGTGTTGAGGAAGACCTTCCCCTCGTTGTTCACGGTAATGGCCTGCATCTTCGGACCTTCGATGGGCTTCGAGGAGGCGGGGCCGCCACGAGGAAGGTTCACCTTGATGCCCTGCACGCCCGCCGTCGTCATGATGATGAAGATGAGCAGCAGCACGAGGTAGAGGTCCACCATCGGCGTGACGTTGATGTCGTCGTAGCTCTTGTTGTCGGCGTCCATGGTGGTTTAGGCCTCCTTGTGGTGTTCGGCCATCTTCGCGATGAACTCGTCGATGAAGGTCTCCATGTTCGTGACCACGTCCTTGATGCGGGAGCTGAGGTAGGAGTAGATGAAGAGCGCAGGGATGGCGACGGCGAGACCGGCGACGGTGGCGAGAAGAGCGCCCGCGATACCGGGAGCGATGCTGTTGACCTCCACCTCACCGCTTTTCGCGATGACGGCGAAGGTGATCATGACGCCGATGACAGTGCCCAGAAGGCCGAGGTAAGGCCCACCGGCGATGCCGATGGTGAGGAAGACGAGCTTGCCATTGAGCTTCTGCACCTCGCGGACCATGCCGCCATGCAGCGTGGCCTTGATGGCCTGGATGCTGCGGCCGCTGAGGCCGCCGGAGACCGACTTCTTCTGCGTGTTATCGAGGGTGAGCTGACGCACAGGCTTGAGACGCTTGCTGATCTCTTCCGCGCCGAGGTGGTAGATCTGATAAAGCGGGGATTTGCGCATCAGCTTCTGCTGCTTGGTGCTCACGGTGCCGCCGAGCGTTTTGACGCTTTCCGCATCCTCGGCGTCGATGGCGGTGAGATCCGAGGAGACCTTCTCCCAGCGCTTCAAGAACTCCTTCGAGGCCTTTTCGATGGTGTTGAGGTAGAAGAACTTTCCGAGGGCGATGAGCCAGCCGACGATGGCAAGCAGCGTGCAGAGAAAAATGACCACCCAGCCGTCAAAGGTGAGATCCTTCGAGATGTCTTTGATGAGCGTGAGGTGCTTCGTGATCTCGCTTTCCTCCTCGTGATCGCTCGCTTCATCGGAACCGACGACGAGGAGCTTCTGCGCATCGGCGGTGGTGCCCTGGTTCATCGCGGCAAAGGCGATGAAGCCAGCCGGGCGGGCGGTTTTGGCGATTTGGAGCTCGTCGAGCTCGCCGGTATAGCCTGCGAGGCCGGCACCGGTGCTGTCCTTGCTGATTTCGAGCGGTGTTTTCAGTGAAGGCATCGCTGCGGCGAGCTGGCCGTAGGATTTGCCATTCACATAAATCGTGGTCGTGCCGGCATCATGCACGGCGGCAAGGTGGGTCCAACTATTCGCGGCAATGGGCGCACCAGGGCTGCTCCGCTGCTTGTTGATCTCCACGAAGGGCACGCCGTTGTTGAGGCCGAGCACGAGGGCATTCGCACCGTCGCGACGGCTGAGGAGCACCGCATCGGCCGCGAGGGCGGAAGGCTTCACCCACATGGAAATCGTGAGCGGAGCACCGGGAGCCCACTCGGGCAGCGTGTTCACTTTCACGGGCGTCTGGCCGAAAACACGCAGGCCGCTGCCGATAAGCGCTCCAGCGGCAGGCGGCGGAGCACCTTCAGCATTCGCACCGGTGGCGGAGGAATCACTGCCGACCTTCGCAGCATCAGCGAAGTGGTAAACGAGCACGCTGTCGGCGGTGTAGGTCTCTTTGGAGGCTTCTGGAGCCGGAGCGGCAGGATTGCCGTAGTAAAGCCAGATCGTGGTCGATGCCGCAGGCTTCAATTCGGGCACCTGCACCCACACATAGGCTTCATTGAGCAGCGAGTCCCATTTCTCGATGTGATGCTTGAGCACCGTTTTGTGGTCATCCGCAGTGAAGCGGAGATCACTGCCATCTTCCTTGGCGGACATGAAGCTCATCACGCCCTCGTGCAGGCGCACGAGCACCGCAGTGGTGCCGATGGGATCGGTGATGGCGGCGGCCTTCGTGTCGATGTCGATCTTTTTGCGAATCGTGTAGCCTGGATCGAGCCAGAGCTTTTCTTCCGCATGAAGCGCGGTGGCAAGGGCGAGGAGGCAGAGGAGTCTTTTGAGCATGGGAGAGGTCAGAAGTTGAATCGGTGAAATCTGCGTAATCGGTGGATCAGAAGTCAGCGCCGACGCGGAAGGTCATGTAGAGGTGGTGGGCGATGGCATCGGGCTGGGTGACAAGGGGCATGCCGAGGTCGAAGGAGCCGTAGAGATGATCCATCCAGCGGACGCGGGTGCCGACACCGATGCTGGCGAGGCTGTGGGTGCGCTTTTCACCGGGCAGGGTGTTGTTGACGTAAAGCTGCGCGGCCTCGGCGAAGAAGTAGGCACGCCAGTCATTGGCCTTGTCCTTGCCATCACCGATGAAGGAGGGGCTGCGCAGCTCCATGGAGCCCATGATGCCGGAATCGCCGAGCTGCGTGGCGATCAAATAACCACGCACGGTGTTGATGCCGCCCGCGGCGATCTGCTCGGTGTTGATGAGAGGAGAGCCGGAGGCCTGGCCCTGGATGCGGGTGTAAAGTTGAAGCCCACCCGTGAGATCATGCGTGTGGGAGAGATCACCGCGGAGGTAGAAGAAGTTGTCACGCGCGGCAAAGCGGCGGTTGCGAAACTCGCTCTCCGAGCCGCCCATGCCGCGCAGATGAAAGACGAGCGCGGTGTTAAACTCCGTGAAGCTGTGCTCCCGCACGCGGCTGAGCGAGTAGGAGAGCGTGAAGGGATAATAGACGATGGGCGAGGCGATCACCGCGCCGCCTGCAGTCACATCCTGGATGAAGTCCTTGTAGTCCATCCCGGCGCTGAGGCTGTTAAACCAGCCTTTTTCAGCAGGCAGCGTCTTCATGAAACGGATGCCATAGACCTGGCCTTTGCCCACCACCGCACCGCCGCCGAGGGTGGAGATGTTGCTATCCTGCCACGAGCCGTTCACCATGACGCTCCACTCGTTTTCCAGCGGCACCATGTAGTAGGCGGAGAGCACGGTGCCGTCCGACTGCTTCTCCGGTGCCACCTGGAAGCTGGTGCCGATGGTGTGGCCGAGCTGCCAGAGGTTCGAGTAGCTCAGCGAGCCGTTCAGACGCAGCGGGACGGTGTTGGCGTTGTGGATGTTGTTGAGCTCCAGGCTGCCGTGGAAGGGATTTTTGTCCTCGACGATGAGATCAATGTCCACCGTGCCGGGCACGACGCCCTGGCGCAGCTCCGGGGTGATCTTGCGGTCACGCCAGCGATTGAGGGCGATGATGTCCTTCTGCACCTCGTTGAAATCTGGCACGGTTCCCTCGGCCATCGATTTGGCCTGCTCCTTGATTTTGCTAGGCAGAAAATACTTCGCGCCTTTGACACGGAGCCTGCCGACAGGTGCCTCGACGACATTCAAGAAGATCACTCCACGTGCACCGGTCTGCCGCGGCACTTCGACATAGACCGTTTGATAGCCGAGGCTGCGATACACCTTCTCCAAACCTTGCCGCGCCTGTTCGATGTCGTTCTCGGAGCGTCCAGGACCGAGGAAGGGATACACCGCCTTCTCGATGTCGATGGCTTTCAGCTTCGTGTTTCCACGCACGCGATACTCCTGGATGTAAAGCGGGCCTACCTGTGAGAGCGCGGTGGGCGTGGTGGCCGGCGTCTCGACCGGCTTGGGTGCCGGTGGCGGCAGATCCTCACCACACGCCTGGCTCGTCATCATTCCGCAGCAGGCAGCGAACGCCAGCGAGCGTGCTGTCCTGAAGGTGGAACGTGCTGAAGCGGATGAGGTGAAGCCAGTCATGTGTGCCGCGCTGTCTTTGGCAGCGACGGGCACTGCCTCAACAAGGCCACGGTTACGAATGCGTCACCATGCCGCTGCCGTGGCGTGTCAAACCCCTCCATTATCACGACTTTGTCACTTGGCGGCGCCTGCGGCCGCTCGATCGAGGGCACGCTGGAGATTCGCCTGCTGCTGCACGCGCATGAAATGGTCACCACCGTACAAGGCGGAAAAATAGTCATCGCTTGCCCGCTGGGCTTTGAGCCACTGGAGGTAAAATTCACGGCTCGTGGGATCACTGCCGATGGAGGCGACTTGATCGCCAAAGTGGCGGCGCATGTCAGACAGAGTCTGCCTCGTCTCAGGAGCGAGCGTGGTATCCGTGGGGGTGATGGAAAGACCGTCATCCCGCAGGACGCTGTCTCCGGCGGCATCGCCGACGAGAAATGCGGCGGGCACGGAGAGCGATTCGAAAGCAGAGGCAGCCAAGGGTGCGGTAGAAGGAGAGACGGCCTGAGATGGATTCAGGGGAGCAGGAGGCGTCTCAGCGGGAGTGGACGCTGATGCCTGGGACGGCGGAGAAGTGCCGAGCAGGGCGGTGAGTGTGGCGGCCTCTTCATCGGCGGAGACATGGCCGTCGGCATTTTGACGACGTGCTTCAAAGACCGCATGCAATTCAGGTTCGATGAGATGGCGGATCGTTGCCTCCGGGCATCCAGCGCGGCGCAAGTTCACGATGTAGGTGGCAAAGTCCGGGGCTTCGAGCTGGCTCCAGTTGAAGACTGCGGGTTTCGGAGGCGGGGGAGCAGTGGCAGGTGCCTCATCTCTCACGTGTGGCGACGATGATGGCCACGCCAGCCATCCAAGCACGGCATTAGCCAGCAGTGACAAAGTGAGGAGCGATGGAAGCAGGCGGTTCATGAGAGGTGTGGCAGATGCAAAAGCTGGTGCTGACCTCCCGGCCAGCACCAGCGAATGTGTTTTCAGATCTTCCGAAGCCAATTAGGGGCCGACGGTGGCACCGTCATTCGAGCGGCTCACGTGCATCTGGGAGACGCGCAGGCCGGAGGAGCCGAGGACGGAGGCGTTGTCGAGCTGAGTTGCCAGGTTGGTTTTGAACTGGTTTTCATCCGTGCTCAGGCCGGAGGGATTGTAGAGGTGGAGATAACCCCAGCCAGTGTAGAGGCCTTCATAGATCAAGTTGGGATTGCTGCCATCATAGGTCACGCCCTCGTAGGAGAGACGCACCGCACCGTTGGTCACGGCCGTATTGGCATCGGTGATACCGAGCCAGCTAATGAAGGAGACCGGGAGGTCAGCGGCGATTTCCGCGCCGGTTTCGTCTTGAAGATCAACCGCAGCGGAGGTGAAGCCCATGAAGTTACGGATGGTGCTGCCGGAGGTGTATCCGCCATTGCCAGCCGCGAAGGAGCCGACGCCATCACCGATGGGCCAGACCTGGGCGGTTGTGATGATGCTGCCAGCGTTCGTCAGCTTCCACTGCTGCACGGGCGTGAACACACCATACTGCGTTTCCGCGAGCTGGGTGATACGGGTGCCGGAACCATTGTCTCGACCGACGGCGAGAACGAGGTCATCAGCGTCAGCAGCCCCCGGATTCCCCGTGAAGAGCTTCTTGGGCTGGGAGCCGTTGCTGAAAAGAGCACGGCTGAGCTGCTGGGTCATGTTGGTGATGCCAGTGGTGCCCTCATTCGCCACAAAGGAGAATGGGATGATGGCCAGATTGGTGTTTTGCAGCGCCGGGGTGGGCGTGGGCGTGGAGGACTGGAACACATCCGAGAAGGCCATGCGGGCCGTGGTGGACTCCGTCGCCAGCGCGGCTCCGTTTCCGACGGTGGCATTGGCGTAACCATTGCTGGCGGGAAGGGAGGAAGCCGGGATGAAGTTCAGGTTGTTACCTTGGGCTACATCTTTGATGCCGGTGGCGGAACCCGTCCAAGTGCAG
>JBKCXA010000301.1:0-2144 GCA_046316935.1 Prosthecobacter sp. | reverse complement strand
ATTAAAGGCCGAGCTGATCAATGCCGCGCTCCGGCTCGCGCTCACCTTGATTTGCCTGGTTTCCGTCTGGTACTATTCCGGTGGAGGAGATCTCGCCGCGTTTGCAGTGCATGCTGCCCCGGGACCGCTTTTTGTTTCGGTGCTGCTGGCATCAGCGGTTCCGGCGGTCTATTTTCATCAGGCGGTCAAAAGCTGTGCAGCGCGGGTGCTGGACGACCAGGCGGCTTCTACCTATGAGTTTGACGAGGACATCCGGCGTGTGATCCGACAGACCACCGGCTTTTCATTGTATTACAGCCTTCAGGGGCAGGTCAGCGTTTGGTTGATCAGTTGGTTTGGGACGTCAGCGCAGGTCGCCGATGTGGGGGCGCTCGGGCGGCTGGTGATGTTGTTTGCCGTGGCAGGCGGACCGCTGGTGCAAGTTGCTGGTCCGGCCTTTGCGCGGAGTGGGAGCCGGGTTCAATTGCGGAGCCAGCTTTTTCGGGTTTGCGGCATGTATGGCCTGTTTTCCATGGGCATTTTGCTGCTGGCTTTGTTCCTGCCCGGACTGATGCTTTGGTTCCTCGGCCCTCAATATGGTCATCTTACGATGGAGCTTCCCCTGGCGGTTCTCGGCCTCGCGGTGGCGGGCTATTCTGGTATCATGTGGGGGCTTGTGCTGGCACGGGGCTGGGTGAAGTCCTCCGCTCTCATCATTCCGGTCGGCGTGGCCACGCAGATTGCCGGGGTCTTCGTCTTTGATTTCTCCACGGTGGCCGGCGTGTTGGGATACAATCTCTTCTTTACCGCTCCCTCGGTGCTGCTGGCTGTCTTTATCGTCAGGCGGGGCCTTCGCGACTGGAGTGACCCTGTGCCTGTGAACATCTGATTTCCCCATGTCTGAACCCATCATACGCGTCGAAAACCTGGGCAAATGCTATCGCATCCATCACGAGTCGCGTGAGCGTTACACGGCCTTACGCGATGTCATTTCACGCAAAGTGAAACGGCTTTTTAGCCCAGCTCCGGCGTCTCAGAGCCAGGGATCGAGCGAAGAGGAGTTCTGGGCCCTGAAAGACGTGTCCTTCGAGGTGAACCAGGGCGATGTCGTCGGCATCATCGGTCGCAATGGAGCGGGGAAATCCACGCTGCTCAAAATCCTCTCCCGTATCACGGAGCCCACGAAAGGCCGCATCACGCTCAATGGCCGCATCGCCAGCCTGTTGGAGGTTGGAACCGGGTTTCATCCCGAGCTGACCGGCCGTGAGAACATTTACCTCAACGGAGCCATCTTGGGCATGACCAAGGCGGAGATCAAAAGCAAGTTCGACGAGATCGTCGCCTTCGCTGAAGTGGAGCGCTTTCTCGATACGCCGGTGAAGCGCTATTCATCCGGCATGTACGTCCGCCTCGCCTTCGCTGTCGCCGCGCATCTGGAACCCGAGATCCTCGTCGTCGATGAGGTCCTTGCGGTCGGGGACGCGGAGTTTCAGAAGAAGTGCCTTGGAAAGATGGGCGAGGTCGCGAAATGTGGGCGCACCGTCCTTTTTGTCAGTCATCAGATGGCGGCTGTGGAGAATCTATGCTCCAGCGGGATTGTCTTGAAGCAGGGGAGCATTTCGGCGCGAGGTCCTATGCGTGAAGTTATCAATCAATACCTCAGCAACACCCAACATAATTTGGGTTTTGATCTCCAATCAAGCTCTAATCGAAAGGGTAGCGGTATCTTGCAGTTCCGCAAAGTCTCCTTTCGGGACGCCTCCACCGTACCGCTCGGCTCGCTGACTTGTGGTGGCCCTGTGATGGTAGAACTACACATGCACAACACGATAGGAGTGCCTTTGCGCCAGGTGCAGATCGCATTGGGTATTGACGACCACTTAGGTCAGCGCGTCACTGTTTTGGCGAGTAATTACGCTGGTGATGACTTTGATGCTAGCGGCAGCGCCGAGCAGAATTTGGTGCTTCATATTAAAAAGCTCAATCTCATGCCAGGAAGGTATAGCGTAACACTCTTCGTGAGCGTGAATGGCGAGGTAGCCGACTGGATCAAACAAGCGGGCTGCTTTGACGTAGAAGGAGCTGATTTTTTCGGCTCTGGTCGAATGCCTGGGAGTGGCGAAGCCATCTTTCTCATGGAACATTCATTTGAATTACGTTCCTCA
>JBKCXA010000300.1:0-2295 GCA_046316935.1 Prosthecobacter sp. | reverse complement strand
AGCGGCCATCAGCTCCGGCTTTCGTTGCATGAAGGGCTGACCATCGGGCGCCTGCAGGATCGCGTGGGGCTGCTGCGCGGGCTGGATGTGCTGCGGCGTGACATGGATCACAGTGGCTCGATGCAGGCGCTGGATGAGTTCACGCAGCTCTCGCTCGGCATTCTCACCTCCGGCCGTTTCGCAGAGGCGATGGATCTTTCCAAGGAAGACCCGCGCGTGCTCGCCCGCTACACACCGGACGTGCGCAAGCCTGCCGATGCCTTTCAGTCGATGGAGGATCCGAAATGCGGGCAGAAGTTCCTGCTCGCCCGCAGGCTCATCGAGGCCGGTGTGCGCTGCGTGAGCATCTCCATCAGCGATTTCGACACGCACTCGCGGAACTTTTCCTCCATGCGCTACCTCGGTCCGCTGGTGGATCACGCGCTTGATACGCTCGTCTCCGATCTCGATGAGCGCGGCATGCTGGATGACGTGATGATCATCGTGTGGGGCGAGTTTGGCCGCACGCCGAAGATCAACGACAAAGCCGGACGCGATCACTGGCCAAAAGTGGCGATGGGCATCATGGCAGGCGGCGGCCTGAAGACCGGTCAGGTCATCGGTGCCACCGACAAACACGCCGCCGAGGCTACGGATCGGCCCGTGCATTATCAAGACGTGATCGCCACGCTGTATCACCACCTCGGCATCGACGCACGCAACGTCACCCTCACCGACACGACGGGCCGCCCGCAGTATCTCGTCGATATCGGCCAGCCCATCCGGGAGCTGCTGTGATGCCCATGTTCATGCACGCAATATGCTTCTCCTTGATCCTCGGGATGCCCTGGATGCTCCACGCTCAAGCTGAGCTGGTCATCCATCACGAGGCTGATGCGAGTGAAACGACGAAGTGGGCGGCGAAGGAGCTGCGAAGGCTGGTCGACGCTGCTGGTTGCGAGTCGAGCCCTGCCATCCGGCTCGTGGCGGACGATTCGCTGCCGCATGATGGTTTTGAGATTCGCCGTGAAAAGCATGGCATCATCATCGCGGGCAATGACAGCATGCCGGAGGGCACGTGGGCACTGCCGAGTCATGGGACGCTTTGGGGCGTTTGTGAGTTCGCGGAGCGGTTTCTCGGTGTGCGCTGGCTTTTTCCAGGACCGCTCGGTGAGGATGTGCCGAGGCAGAAGACGCTGCGAAGCGAGCTAAAGGAGCCGATTCGAGGGCAGCCGGGCTTTGCGGCGCGTTCGGTGGCTTATCTCGGTGAAAGCGACCGCGAGATCACCTCGCGTTTTGTTCCCGTGCTCGACTGGATGAAGCATCAGCGGCTCACGAACGCGCTGCATCCCTTCGTCACTGGCTACGGGCACTCGTGGGATGATTATTTGAAGCCCGCGGACATCGAGGCGCATCCGGAGTGGAAGCCTTCGAGCGGCCATTTCGAGCGCAACGGCAAGGTGACCTTCTTTTGCACCACCGCGCCCGGTTTGGTGGAGCTGTTCGCCAAACGCGTCATCGAAAGCATGGACCGCAACCCGAAGCGTGAGATGTCGAGCATCTCACCCACCGATGGCGGCGGCTTTTGCACCTGCGAGCGCTGCAAGCCGCTCATCGACACCGATCCGCATGGCAAACCGAGCCACGCACGCGCGATGCTCACGTTTTACCAGCAAGTCGGCGAGATCATCGCCCGCGAGCGGCCGGGGCGCAGACTCGGCGGCTTTGTGTATTACAACTACCAGTATCCGCCCGCGAACGCACCGAAGCTGCCGGATAACGTGAGCCTCTGCTGGGCACCGCTGAACTACTACGGCTACGGTTTGCTTAAGCCGCTGTATCGCGCCGAGTTCGAAGGCGTCATGCGACGCTGGAGCGAGATCACGCCTCATCTCTTCTACCACAACTACTCCACCTGGATGCGCAGCTTCCACGGCGCACCGCTACCGGTGAGCCTCGACATTTTGAAGCGCGAACTGCCCGCCACCGCGCAAAACAAGGCCTGGGGTGCCCGCATGGTGGGCACCAGCGCCTGGGGCGTGAACGCGCCGATTAATTACCTGCTCGCCAAGCAGCTCTGGAATCCGCAACTCGATGTCAGCGCCACGCTCAACGAGTGGCTCGAACGTGCCTACGGCCCCGGCTGGCGGCACATGCGGACGCTTTACGATGAACTCGACGCGAAGATGGCCGCGCACAAAGAAGCGCAGTCACCCATCTACAAAGGTGCCAACTACGAGGTGAACGAGGAAGTCATGAAAACCATCTACGCGCCGCTCTTTGCCACGATGGAGCAACACTACCGCGCCACCCTCG
>JBKCXA010000299.1:0-9974 GCA_046316935.1 Prosthecobacter sp. | reverse complement strand
TCAGGTGTGGCGGCGACTTGCACGCCGTCCCAAGGGCCGCCGAGCTTGCGCAGGCCACGCACGATTTGGTGAATCTCGCCTCGAGCACGCAGCGTGGCTTCGGTGACTTGCGCGGCGTCGGTGGCGTTGATGCCATATTCGTGGTTCGCCATGAGCAGCACGAGATTTACCTGAATGGGAAACAGGCACGCGTGGCCGTAGCTGGGTGTGACACCCGCTCGCTTCAGCGTGTCCTGAAAGGCCTTCGGGCCGACGTGGCGTCCGCCATCGCCGGTGCCGTGCATGCACTCGGCGATCTGCGCCACGTCCTTCACCACGAGCAGCGCATACATCGTCATCGGCTGGCAGGGGCAGGCCTTCTCGCGCCCGATTTCGAACTCGCAGCCCGCTTGGGCGCCGAGGTCGCCATCGCCCGTGGTGTCGATGAAAACAGGCGCTTTCCATGCCTGCCGGCCGCTTTTGGACTCGGTGACGATGGTGGTGAGCGAGCGCCCCTCGCGATAGGCAGCGGCGACTCGCGTGTGAAGCTGAACTTTGACACCTGCCGCCGCGCAAAGCTCCTCCAGCAGCAGCTTCATCTCTTCCGGCTGATAGCTGAGGCCGTTCATGCCACCGCCATTGATGGCATCGCGCTCGCGGAGGCGACGCACGAGCTCCACGTTGAAGCCCGGCTTGTCGAAATCGAGCAAGTAGCCGAGCAGCGAGGAGGTCCACACGCCACCGAGCGCTCCATGCACCTCAAACAGCCGCACCTTTGCCCCGGCACGCGCCGCGCTGATCGCCGCCGTGACTCCCGCCGGCCCCGCACTGCAAACAATGACATCGGCGTCAGTATGGATGGGCAGGTCGCGAGCAGCCTCGTGAAACAGCGCGGACGATGTCTGCTGCGGCTCCGCTGAAAAGACTCTCGTGGAAGCCGCACCTGATGCGGCGGCGAGACTGGTGAGAAACTGGCGGCGTGAGTGAGAAGGATTCTGGCTCAAAGAAAAGTCGTTCATTGGTGTTCTAGTTTACTCGACGATCAAAACACCGCGCATGATGCGCCAGTGGCCGGGGAAGGTGCAGATGAAGGGATAGGTGTTCGGCTTTGCAGGTGCCACAAAGTTCAATTCCGCTTTGCCTGTGGCTTCAACGAGCTTGGTCGCGTGCAGGATCTTCGGGGATTCAGGCACGAAGCTCTTCGCCATGGCGTCGGGTTTCGCGGCCATTTGATCGGCCAGCATCCCGACTTCTTCTTCGGAGCCGGGGGCGATGATGACGAGATTGTGCGGCATGAGATCGGGATTCGAGAAGACGATCTTCACCGGCTGGCCCGCAGGCACACGAAGCTCCTTGGGGGCGAACTGCATCTGGTTTGGCACCGCCTGCACATGCAGCGCACCATCCGCGTGCTCTTTATCCCATTGGGCAGCGTGCGCTTTGAGGGCGGGTTCGTCTTGGGCAAAATGTGCGCTGGTGAGCGGCTGGCCGAGGGGGTCATAGATGAAGACTGGAGGTGGGCCGGATTTCAGTTTGCGGTAGGCGATATCGACCAGGTTGAGTCCTTTTTGCAGCTCGATCTGGACTTGTTGCTCTGAACTATATGGGCTGTCACTTGAGAGGCGCTGCACACCGTTCACGGTGATGTCGAGGTAGCCGTGCTTCACGCTGAGAAGTGCGGTTTGTGCGGCTTCCGCTTCGATGAATGTGCGGTAGGTCTGCACTTTTAATGCGGCGGACTTGCCACTTTTTGCAGGGGTGGCCGCTTGCGACTCCAGGCTGCCGGTTTCTGTGACGCGGAGCCATTGCCGGACCTGGGACTCGGGAGCGACGTTGAGCACGGGCACGGAGCGGCCTCTGGCAGGAGTGGTGCCGACTTTCAAAGCATCAAGCATTTGCTTCACCGCAGGTTCAGTGGCGGAAATGTTCGTCAACGTGGTCTCAAGCTGCTTCTGCCCGTTCGCACGGAGATGCGAGACAGTGTTGAGGACTGCCATCCTCACGCGCGGGTGCGGGTCCTGGGCCGCCGCCGCGAGTAGCGTGGGCAGATCGGGAAGTTGAGGCGACTGAAAGCGAATGACCTGCACGGCGGCGGTGCGGAACATGGCGTTCTTCGATTTCAGCAAGTCTGCGAGCCACGCGGGACGCGTCTGGCCTTTCGCAGCAAGCACCCAGAGCGCTTCGAGCTTGGCCTGCTCGGTCGCGGGGGGCGCGGCGTCGAGCGCGGCAGCGACTTCATCGCCCTTCGCTCGCAGTTGAATCCTCGCATGATAGCGGACGATGTTCTGCGGATGATCCAGCAGCGCGATGAGTTGTGGGACGCTTGCTCCTTCGATCTGCGGCCAGTCTTTGACGACGGGCCTGGCGTTGGACACGACGCGCCAGATGCGGCCAAGGGTGTGATTCCACTGGGGATCACGCATCGGATGCTGCGCATGACCGATAATGCGGCTGGCGAAATCAGAGACGTAGAGCGCACCGTCGAAGCCGAACTCGCAGTCCACCGGACGGAATGCGCTGTTTTGCGAAGTAATGAGATCTAGCCGGTCGGTGCCGATGATTGCACCGCCATCCGCATTCGGTTTGGAAAGGGAAACGCAGTAGGTGCCGAGCAAGGTAGCAGAGGCAACGCCCTGCTGATAGTCATCCGGGAAGTTCGGGCTGGAGATGACGCTGAGCGCGGAGCCCTTGCCATAGTTCACCACTGTGCCATTGCCATACATCTGATAGACGCCGAGCGGCGTCCATGATTGCGCGAGACCGTCGAGGACCTGCCCCCCACCAAAGCGCTGAAACAGGTTGCCGTGGCGGTCAAAGGACACCTTCCACGGATTCGGATTCATTCCCTGCCACTCGGTCTCGATGCGACCTGTGGCGGGGTGCAGCCGATAGATCGTCGAATCAATGCCGCGAACGACACCAAATGGCGTCTCAAACTGTGAACGATGAAAAACGCCGTCGCTGAAGATAACGTCCCCGAGCGGGTCGGTTGCGATCATGCCGCCGTGATGCGAGTCCGTCACATCCACACCGCGCAGCAGTTCGGTCTGGGTGTCGGCACGATCATCACCATTGGTGTCCTTCAGAATCAACAAGCGTGGCTGTGCGGAGATGATCACGCCCTTCTCATGGAAAGCGACGCCATCGAGTGCATCGAAGCCGTCGGCAAACACGGTGCTGCGGTCCGCTTTTCCGTCGCGGTCGGTGTCTTCGAGAACGAGGATCTTGTCATGAGGCTGCTCGCCGGGAACGGTGTGTGGGAACGACGGCATCGTCACCACCCACAAGCGCCCGCGGGCGTCAAAGGCCATCTGGACCGGATTCTTGAGATCGGGAAACTGCTCCTCGGAGGCGAAGAGATTCAGGGTGTAGCCGTCCGCCACGTTCAGATCATGCTGCTGCTCGGCCGGCACTTTTAAGATTCCGCCGCTGAAACGGTCCGGAATGCTTTTCCCCTCGGGCATCGGGGGAAGAGATGGCGGCTGAAAGTCCGCGAAATGTGCGGACGGATTGGCTACGAGATCATGGAGAATCTTGTCAGCCTGCTCGATCAACTGATGATAGCGCGGCATCTCGGCCGCATACTCATCGGGCCTCTTGCGCACGCCGAAATAAACCACGCCGTTCTTGGGTCGCACGATGTCTGCGACATAGCGCGACTTCTGCGCTGCTGCTTTAGCCACATCGTCCACGCGCGAAGTCGGCACGCGCTCCAACGCGGCATCACCGACCAAAGACCGCGCAATCACCCGGCCCATTGCGCGGCAGCCCTCTTCGTTCAGGTGGATGCCTTGTGTGGTGAGCGGCTGTGTGCTTTGGAGGTATGCCGCCTTGCTGGCTGCAAATAGATCGACGAACTCCCCGCCGTGCGTCTTCGCAATCTCTGCGATCACCGCCGAATAGGCGGCGACATCGGCGTTGCGCTTTTCATCATCCTCCACGGCGATGGGCGAAAGCATGATCAGTTTTGCCTTGGGGTGGAGCCTCGTGATCTCGCGAAGACACACTTCATACTGTGAACGAAACTCCACCAATCCAGATGCTCCGGCGAAGGACTCGTTCATGCCGTAACCGAGCACGACGACGCTTGCCGGCCACTTCGCGAGCAAGGTCTTGAGGTGTTCGACATAGCCCTCGGGCCGCGAGCGCCACCCGACCTCGTCGCCCGTCCAGGCAAGGCTACGCACGCGCAGATTCTTGTCAGGACTCGCGAGTTGCAAATAAGCCTCCATCCGGCCGGATTCGAGCAACCGCTCGACCATTGCATTGCCATAGAAGAGGACGGTGTCGTCCTTGGCGAAGTGAACTTCGGCTGCGACGAAAGACGACGCGGCGATGACCGAAAGAAAGAGAGCAAAAAACTTCACGGGTGAATTAGGCGGGAGATGGGTTGAAAGATCGGATTCTTCTACAACGCACTGGCGAGAGTCTGCATCGTCTGATGCTGGCGTTCTACGACAAAGGCCCGCGCCTTCAAGGCCTTGGCTTTCGCGGCGGCGGGATCTTTCGCCAGCGCCAGCACGGCGGCAGGCATGGCTTTCACCTCGGCTTCGTTGTCGAAATCAAAGAGCCACTCGCCGAGGCCGATGTCGCGCCACATGATGCCCTTGCTGGTCTGCTCCTGCCAACGGCAGACGATCGCGGGGATGCCGTGGCCGATGCACAGGATGGGGCTGTGCATCTCCGCGCCGAAGAGTCCAGCGCTGCGGATGTAGGTGCTCAGTGCTTCGCCAGTGAGCCAGTAGTCAGGACGCCAGACGACGTTCGCCTTCACGTCGTCGGGCAATGGGTCGAAGAGCATTTCTTTGCCGATGGCCATCTGCGTTTCGTCCTCGGGACAGATGAGCACCTTGATCGTGGTCTGGCGGACGACTTCGACGATGGCCTGACGCAGTGGCGCGAGGTCATGCTCCTTCATGGCTTCATTGCGGGCGTGCTTCGTCTCGTCCAGCGGTGTCTTCCGCGCGGGAATGGTCCAGTAAGGCGTGTAACGCAGGCGTGGGATGCAGCAGAGGAAGCGCCCTTCCTCCAGCTTGTGCGCCTGAAGAAAAGCGATGGCGCGAGCGTCATCGCGCAGGTCGGTGGCAAAGGCACCATCAGGGCCGAAGCCCATGATCGGGCAGGTGCAACCAAGCTTCTTCGCCTCGGCGAGTGACACGGAATCGCGGAAGAAGACGAACCTCGCTCCACTCATGATGGGAACGGACTGCTGGAACTTTTTCACCAGCTCTGGCTTTGCGGTGGCGGTGTCGGGTGCATTAAACGTGATGCCATAGACGCCGTAGGGCTTGCCGGTGGCGGCGCGCCATTTGGCGATGTCGTGTGCCGCGACGAGCGACGGGCCCGAACCGTGCAAAAGGAAGTCACACTCCTCGAATGCGGCCTTCAACGCCTCGGGTGTCTGGATGATCTGTAACTTTGGAAAACGTGCGAGAAGCATCTCTGCCACGCCATTTCCCACACTGCTTGGCCAGAGCCGCACCTCGACTTCCGGCAGATGTTTCTCCAGCAAAGCGAGCACGCCGGGTGTGTGTGCGATGTCGCCGATGTTGACCGTCTGCCATGATGAGCGCAGCAGGATGCGCCGCGGCCGCGACTCCGCCGCAGCGGGGCCACCCACGGCCGCGATGAGGCTGGTGGTGAGAAAATGACGGCGGTTCATGAGTGGGAGTTGTCGGTTCTCACAGGCGTTTCACGTTGCTTCCCATGCAGTGGAAGATCTCCGTGTGCCGACCGCGCACTTCGAGATCGACGCTGCCGTTTTCGAGCGGCACCACCACGGTCGAAACAGCGTCTTCGGCCTGCCATGGATTGACCGCGAGGACGATCCATTCGTCCGCAGAGACGCGCAGGCGGCGGATAAGCGGGCGTTTGGCTTTCCACAGGACGTGAGCGGGCTCATCGGGCATGAGTTTGGCTGCGGCGATTTTTTCGGAGAGGTCGGAGACACGGCCGAGGCTGTTCATGAAGACCGGGAGCGTGTGGTAGTATTGCCCCTGGCGCCTCGGCTCGGAACCCCAGAGTGCGATGCCGCGTGCGCCGCTGAAGTAGGGCAGTGCGGCCATCGCTTCGGCGAGCCACGGGGCGACTTCCTGTCCGGCGAGTGTTCCGTTCGAGCTATGATAGCGCAGCCACAGGTAGGCGTAGAGCGGCTTGCTGCCGTAGCGGCGGGTGCGCTCGATGTTTTCCTCCACGTTTGCCGCCATGTAGTAAACCGAGTCCGGCTTGTCGTAGAATACGTAGATGCTGGCGATGTAGTAATCGACGAAGGGATCGATGTGCTGCCACAGCTCGGCATCGCTGCGATGCGTGCCGTCGATTTGCTGCGCGGACTTGCCGGCGATGCCGAAGTAATCGCGACGAAACGGCTGCGGGCCGTAGATGCCGATGGGAGTGCCGGGGAAGCGTTCCTTCGCCCACTGGCAGGGCAGTGTGAACCAGGTGGCCCACTCGCGCAGGTAGGCATCAGCGAACTGCTCGCGGGTCGTGGTCTTCGATGCGGCGCGGACCACGGGATCGGCCCACACTTTGTCGATGTCCTCCTCGAAGCTGAACTCGATGTCGTGGACAAAGATGGCGTTCTGGTTGCCACGCTGCTCGATGTTGCGTTTGACGATGCGCTCGAAGAACTCGGGCTTCTGCCAGGGATTGGTCGTGTTGGCATCGAGCGTCTTGCGGATGTTCTCCTTCTGCCTGCCGGGGTAGTCGGAGTAGGTGCTCAAAAGGTCCACCATCTCGAAACCATGCGCGGCGGCCTCGCGATAGTTCGTCGTGTTGTCACCGCCCGCCACATTCCAAAAGGCCCGCAGGCCCCCGCGCATCGGCACGGCGCGGACTTCGTTCCAGGGCGGCGGCGCCGGGGAGAGCGACATCATGGCATCCACCATGCGCTTGCCAAGAGCGTGGCAGCCTTGCGTGCTGAAGTGGACGTTTGGTTTGTCGGGCGAGTTTTTCGATGGTGGGTCAAAAGCGAGATCGGCGGCGGGCACGGTGATCATCAGCGCATCGGCGGCATCTGCGGCGGCGAGTGTGCGGTTCATCGCGCGGGCGTCGTCGTCCACCTCGCGAATCTCTCCCGCGACGATGGGCAGTTCATTGCCAAAATCCTGGCGGAAGCGGGCGAAGAGGTGCTGCAGATTCAGCTCGTGCTCGGCGGGAGGCGTTTTCACATCGCTCTCGCCCTGGTGCCAGAAGAGGCCCTTGATTTTCCACTCGATGCCGAGTGCCTCGACCTCGCGGCGCACATCCGCCATGTAGCGGCTGAAGGAGCCGTAGATGCCAGCGTCGTGCAGTTTGCCCTTGTCGGGCTGTTCGCCAGGAAACCACCCGCCGGGATTCTTCAGCCCTGAGCCGCACACGGCATATTGAATGAGCACCACATCGCGTCCGCCGGCCTGCCGCAGTGCGCTGGCGAGTCCGCTGCCGTAGGTCGTGGGGCTGATCTTTTCGATCTGCTGCAAGCGTGCGGTCTCTGGCTGTGACGTGCAAGCCATGCCGAAGTAATACAGACCGGGACCGCTTTCGCCCTCCTTCGCAGGGGCCACATAGCCCAGCCGCCACGCGTTCGATTGGCCGCAGACGATATAGATGTCGGCGCTTTTCTTCGGCTTCGCGGCGCGGGCCGGAGGTGTGGTCGTGCGATAGCTTCCCGTCGTGGCAGCGAGATCGAGCCGCCCGACACCGCGTTGCATCAGCGTTTTGAGTTCATCGAGATGCTTTTCATACACGCCGCGTGGCGTCGTGGCGTGCTGCTTGCACAGCGCCGACGCCATGCCGAGCACCTCGCCCATCATGCCAGTGGTGCGCTGCACGCGCACGGTGCCGAGCGCGACGTGAGTGACGCTGATGTTGCGCCCGGCCATCATGAGATTGCTGATGTTGCGCGAGTAGAGGCAGCGATATGGGATCGCATAAGGCGTGAACTTCACCTGTTTCGCCTCTGCCTTGAAGGCCTCGCAAGCGCACATCGGCTTGAGCGGATAGTGCAGGTCGATCGTCCACGTCGTGGTCACGCTGGCGTCAGGGAAAGGCCGCGCCTCCATGATGTCTTGCTGGCGGAGCACGACATCGCCGAGCAGCCGACGACTCTCGCGTTTGCCGCCGATGTAGGCCACCCAACTGAGCTTCTGCCTGGCGAACTCGTCTTTGAACTTCGGATCGTTCTTCAGCGTGGCCCAGTTGCCGAAAACCACGCGCAGGCCGTAGTCGCGGATCTGCTCGATCTCGGTCACATGATTGCGCAGCGCGCCGGTCTCCCAATCCCAGTCACCGCGCTTCGTATTGATGGCATGAGCGGCATCAAACTTCAGCGCCCACGGGCAGGCGGGGAAGGGAGACGGCTCCACGGTCTCCTCGGAGTTCCACTGCACGGACGTGCCCATCACCAGCTCATCCGCCTTCTCCGGCGCGAACGTCTCGCCGTGCTCCTCCTTGCTCTCGCGGCCATAGGCGAAGTCCGCGCCCGCCAGTGCGCCGATGACGCCATCGCCGGTGCAATCCGCGACCAGCGCCGCTTTGAATCGCAGCCGCCTGCCGGTCTTGATGTCCTGCGCCATCACGGCGGCGATGCGTTTGCCATCCATCTGCACCCCATTCGCCCGCGTGCTGAGAAAAAGGCTCACGTTTTTCTCCGCCCGCACCACCTCCAGCTTCTTTTCGTCCTCATAGTTGGCGAGCGGCCCCGCATTGTGAATCCGGCGCTGCGGTTCCTGCGCGAAAAGCTCGATCACCTGCTGACTGCGCGGCAGCTCCGGCGTCTTTTTGGCCTGCTGCAGATTCCAGTAACCCGTGGGCCCGAGCTCTTCGAGCAGGTTGCCGAGTCGCGGATACGGCTTCTGATGAATGAGGCCTGACAAACCCACACGCACCTCCGAGCTGTTGTTTCCTCCCAGCACCGGCCGGTCGTGAATCAACGCCACCCTGCACCCCAGACGCGCTGCGCTCACTGCCGCGCAAGCGCCCGCCGCCCCGCCGCCGACGACCACAAAATCAAACTCACCCATCTCTTTTGGCTGCGTCGGCAGCCGCATCAGCTTGCTCCGCAGCGGAGCCAGCGTGGCCGCATCATCCGGCGGCGGAGTCGCCGTGGATTCCGGGGAAAAAAGGAGCGCATCGCAACGCCCCGCAAAGCCGGTGAGATCACGCAGCGCGATCTGCGCCGTCTTTCCCGCGATCTCCACCACGCCGCCATCCTGCCAGTGCCACTCCATGCCCTCGGTGCCAAACGTCACTGGCACCAGCTTGCCATCCACGATGACCTGAAAAATGCCCGGCGTGCCCTCCGCCCGCATGTCGGGATGCGTCTCCGCCGTTTTCCATGGGGCCACCCAATCCCGCGTGCGCACCCACAGCCGATACTTTCCCGGCTGCTGAAACGCGACCGCCGTCGTCGCATCTGCAACCGGCACACCGAGCCCATGAGCCAGCAGATAAGCGGAGCCCATCTGGTCCATCGACTGCTGATCCATCACCCATCCGCCGGGCTGCGCGAAGGCCTCAGCCTCGATGAGCACCGCGTCAGCCGGTGCGGAGCGGAGCGCTGTGATCGGGAGGGACAAGAACAAGGCAACTGAAGTGAGCAAAGAGCGTGTTTTCATCATGGTGAGTCGCTGTGATGCGGCGGAAGAAGGGCGGTGATGTGAATTTAGGGCAGTTCGCGCACGCGTAGCTTTCTGAACTGAATCGGTGAGCCTTCGCTTTCCAGGCATAGGAAACCTTGGCGCGGCTCGATGGCGGTGCCGCCGGAGACTTCTTCGCCGTTCACCCACAGGCGGACTTCGCCATTGATAGCGCGGATGTAGTAGTGGTTCCATTCGCCGTGACCTTTAGCGAGGTGCTTGCGCGGGAAGCTGCGGCTGCCATCAGGCGAGAGCGGCGGGAAGGGCGTCATTTTCACGCGCACGGGAAAGACATCGCCATTGGTGCCGAACCAGTCGGTTTTGGCCCCCTTCGCCTTCATCATGTCGGTGAAGCCGTGATCGAGGATCTGCACCTCG
>JBKCXA010000298.1:0-3526 GCA_046316935.1 Prosthecobacter sp. | reverse complement strand
CTTGTCGGAGGACCAGATGATGCCGCAGCCGTAGGGCGAGGCCGGTGCGCAGTGCGTGGCGACAAAGACGTCGTCCTCATAAAGCATGTTCGCCGACTCGTAGCCGGGATTGAAGAGCATCGTGTGCTTCGAGGTGTCCGTGATGTCCTTCGGATCGCTCACAAAGATGCCGCGGTCGTAGCGGTTGGCGAGAGCAAGGCCGTTCGCATCGGCGATCCAATAGCATTTGCCGTCGATGAAGTTCAGGCCGCCGCACTTGAAGCGGGAGTTCGAGTTCACATTGATCAGATGCTTCCAGTCCCATTTGTCAGCCGCAGCGTCGTAGGTGCCGCGCAGCCAGTGGACTTCGTTGCCGTGGCCGCGGTCGATATCGCCGGTGACGGCGTAAAAGGCGTTTTCGGCCGGGTTGTAGGTCACGTTGTGGATGTGACGGGCGATGAGCTTGTTCTCGGGATTGCCGAGCATCGCATCCTCCGGCTTCGCGCCCTTCTGCTGAAATTTCGGGTTCTGACCGAAGGCGTAGGCCAGCTTCACCGTCGCGCCGCCGTCGGTGGAATAGTAGATGTTCACCGGCACCGCGCCGCCGAGCACGTTGCAGTAGTTCCCCCACACCAACATTTCTTTCCCGCCAACCTCGAAGCAATGCTCGCCATCGAGCGAATGGAAGTACCAGCCGGGGTTCTTCGGGTCCACCGGCGTGTGTGGGCGGTATTCGCCGCCCTCCGGCCGCTGCACGATGATCTCGCGATGAGTCTTGAGGTTGTCCGTGCTCAGAAATAGCCGTTCACGCGTGGCGAAGAGCACGTTCCCGTTTTTCAGCAGCACGCTGAAGGTGATGTCCTGTGCCTCCGCAAACTCCGCCCCATGCGGCCAGGTCTTCCCGCAGTCCTCGGACAGCATGATCTTCGTGCCCTGAAAGGCAAACTGCCGGCTGCCACGCTGGGTATCGACATACGGCTCGTCCGGTGTGAGGAGCCTGTAGCGAAAATGATCGTTCTCCCCCTCGATGGCGGCGGGTGCCAGGCTGGCGGTCAACAGGGTGAGCAGGGCGAGGAGCGGTGTCTTCATGGCACCCTCCACAACGGCCGCCCGCGCCCGAACCTTCATGGCCTGCGCCACAGCCAGTCCTTGTCCTTCACGCCGCCGTCGTCCTTCGCGTCCGGCCCCGCGCTCCAGAGCAGGTAGCCACTTTTCTCAAGCCGGAAGCACGGCAGATGGCCGGGACGTGCCGGGTCATCGAGCGTGAAGAGCTTCAAATCCTCCTTCACCACCTCCAGCGAATCCGGAAAGGCCCCATGACGCAGCCGATGCTTTTCCAATGCACATGCGATGATGAGGCAGCGACGATGGAAAAGCGTCTCCGCGGCCACCCGGGAAATGTTTCCGACATTCGGGATGGCGATGGCTCCGAGGATTCGACGCGGATTCGGCCATGAATTGGCATGTTTGCTGAGCAGGCGCACTTTTTCATCACGCGCTGCTGCGGTGAGCCATGCGGCCTTCCCTGCCGGTCCGAGCTGCTCCAGCATGCAGTCTGCATAAAACGCGATGTTGGCATCATGCCAGCCGATGGGGCCGCGAATCATTGCGAACTCGAAAGCCCGGTCCACCATGCCTTTCCAGCCCGGCTGATACACGCTTCTGCCCATCAGGGCCTCAGGATGGCTGCGAAAATAGTACAGTCCGGCAAACATGCCCGTGATCTCCCCTCCGAAGGATTTCTCATAGTTCTCCAATTCGTCAAACTGCCCCAGCCTCACCTGCAAACGGCTCAGCGATTCCTCGGTCCACGCCGGATGCTCCAGCGCTTCGTGCAGCGCATCAAAAGTGATCTCATGCAGAGCCAGCGGCACCAGGATGCCGATGATGCCGCCGCGTGCTGGAGCCTCGCTGAAGCGCAGCATGATCTGAGCGGTCATCGCGGTCTTCTCGTTGTCTTCCACCATCGCCGCGAGGCGCAGATGAAGGCCGAGCTGACGCTGAAAACGGTTTATGTTTTGAAACTGGGGAATCGCTGCCTCCCACGGATTGCCGCCCGCAGCCTCGGTCGCCTCTCGCTGGCCGGGTTTCATGATGGAATAAGGTTTGTTCACTCCCGCCGCGAGCTTTTGAAGCATGGCCTGATGTTGCGCCAGTTCACGAGAAAGCGTTGTCACGGCGTCCTCACCTTCGGGAGCGGCCCGTTTCGCCATCCACGCTTTCAAATCGAGCCTGCCAGGTCCGCCGTCATCACTCTCGACGATCTCTGGCATAATGAAGTCCTTCGGCACGAGCACGTCGGGTGGTGGTTTGTATTGTGTGCCCAGCGTTCCCGGTTTCGTCTCATTCAGCCACGATTCGATCAAAGGGTTTGCGAAGTAGTTCTGCTCGTCCGTGACCGTCGGCGGCATGAAGGCGAACGGATCATCGGTGCCCAGCCGCTCGATCACACGCTGATGCACCGCCTTCAACTCCCGCGCACTGCGCCAGTTCTCCCATTGCCACAGCACGGTGATCAGGGAGATCAGCACGATGAGCGTCCACACGACGCGACGAGTCGTCACGAGTCGAAAGAGCCAGCGGCGAGAATGTGGGACAGGTTTGCAACCTGTTGGTTGGGATGGGGAGGCTGCGGGCATGAGCAGGACGGGGAATGAACAGGTTAAAAACCTGTTCCACTTTCTTCAAAGCGGCGGGATGGGGCCGCGGCGTTGTTCGAGGAGTTCATTAGCGAGGCGTTCGGTTGTTTCTCGATGGGCGATGAGCTGCGCCGGTGTCATGGGCGGCAGCTTGGCGTAGTTTTCGAGCGTGCTTTGCGGGATGGCCTCCGGCGTGGTGAGGCGGAAATAGAGCGCGAGCAGCCAGCACGCCGCGAGCGGCAGGCGCAGCGGTCGCGGGATGAAGGCGAGCCACGCGAGGATATGCCGCTTTCGAGCTGGCGCGGGAGCGTCCTGGAGTGCTCCAGCCCTCTGGAGCTCTGCGGAGTCCGGTGGACGTTCGAAAGCGCCGGAGGACCGGCGCACTCCAGGACGCTGTCGCGACTCCGTAAGCGCCATATCCAAAGTTTGCTTTAAAAACGCCGGCGGTGGGTCACGCCAGCGGAGGGTGCGCAGGGTTTGTTCGGGGTCCGGGTTCATACGAGGGCGGGTGATTGGGCGCGGAGTTTGTCCAAGGCATAGCGGTAGCGGCTGGCGATGGTTTGCGTGGGCAGGCCGAGCAGCTCGCCGATCTTGCGAAAGGTCATGTCCTCCCACACATGCAGGTGCACGACGCTGCGCTGCTCCTCCGGCAACGCGGCGAGCGCGGCGATGAGTGCTTCGTGATCGGCTGCGGGCTCGAACCAATCCGGCGGCTGCTCCTGCTCCCAGGCCTCCAGCGCCTTTTCCTGCCGCTGACGCTGCCGAAGGGCATCCAGCGCGAGGTTTCGCGCCATCGTGAAGAGCATCGCCCGCTCCGAGCGGGCGGTGGTGATGGCCTCGGCATCGCGAGCGAGCTTCAAAAACAATTCCTCAAGACAGGTCCCATTCGGCGCGCACGGCGGCGTCGG
>JBKCXA010000297.1:0-4928 GCA_046316935.1 Prosthecobacter sp. | reverse complement strand
GCATACGTTTGGCGGCTGGCCATGCTGTTGATCCAGTCCATGACGACCTGCGTGCCTTCGGGGTCGATGACGGCGGTGGCGAGCGGGGGCATGCGGGTGTAGCCGCCGCTGGCGCTGAGGCGGTTCCAGATGACGGATTTGTCGTTGAAGCCGCGCACGAGGGCTTTGTGGTCGCCTGCTTGCACATTGCCGACGTGGGCGTCGATCATGGTGGTTTGCGTCAAAGAGAGCTCGGGACGCATGTCGAAGGCGCCGATGCCGGTGCCGCCGGTTTGATGGCAATACGAGCAATTCACCGCGAGCCAGCTCCGAGCACGCGTTTCGAGCGTGGCGCTGGTGTCGGTCGGCGTGTGATACTTCGGCAGCGTGTTGAACTGCGTGGGCGCATTGCTGAAGTAGCCCGCGTTGGCCATGAGTTCGAGGAAGTTGCCGGTTTGGCCGCCGAGCGTGCCGGTGCGGTTGAGTTGTCGCGTTTCAAAGCTGAGGCCGTTACCACCTTGCGGCGTGTGGCAGGCGAGGCATTCGCTGCGGCCGTCGAGAGCCCCGCCGCCGTGGAAGTAGGTCCAAAGAGGCGCGACGGGTGCAAAACCACCGGGCGGATTCGTGCGCGTGCCGTTCGCGGTGCCTTCGAGGTAGCTCCAGCCGAAGTTTCCGCCGGGCGTGACCACATCGACCTCCTCCCACGAATCCAAACCGACATCCGCGGCCCACATCTCGCCGTTTTGCGTGTCCCAGGAGAACTGCCACGGATTGCGGAAGCCGATGGCGAAGATTTCCGTGCGCAGCGTGCCGGTCAAAGCGAGTCCGTTGAAACTCGTCGCGCCGATGAAGGGATTGTTCGCGGGCACTTTGTAGAAGGCGTTCGCACCATTCATGACGATGCCGCTGTGCGGATTCGGTTCCACGTTGGCAGGCAGGCGATCTACGTCGATGCGGAAGATGCCGCCCCAGAAACTCTTGTCGATGAACTGCGCGAAGTTGTTGCTGTCATTGAGGCCACCGGCATCGCCTGCGGACCAGTAGAGATAACCATCGGGGCCGAAGCGGCAGGTGTCGATGTTGTGAATGCTCGACGGATTCGGGATCGAGATGAAGGGCTGCTCGCTGGCGACGTCACCGAGATCGAGATTGCCATTCACCGCCGTGAAGCGCGAGACGCGGGCAAAGTCGGCATTCGAGATGCGCAGATTGTAAGTGATGAAGAACTGGCGGTTCGTGGCGAACTGTGGATGCAGCGCGATGCCTTTGAGGCCCATTTCATTGCCATCGTCATAGACAGGCAGCGTCATGAAGAGCGTGCGGTTCGGCGTGGTGCTGTGGATGTTGTCGATGAGCCAGATCTGGCCGTTGCGCTGGCCGACGAGCACCTTGTTCGGATTGCCCGGCACATGCGTCATGCAGCTCGGTGCGGTGAAATTCAGCCCCGGTGTCGAATCGACTACCGCAAGGCCCGTTGTCGGCGGCAGCAGCGGCACGGTGCTCGTCGTGTTCGCGATGCGCAGCGCGGAGGTGAAGGTGTAAGTCACCGTCGTGGGCGCAGACTCGCCATTCGTGCCGACGAGTTTGTAGGTGAGCGAATCGCTCGCCGGTGTGCCGGTGGTGTGCTCGTAAAAGATGCGGCCGCTGCTATCCACACTCGCAGTGCCACTGCTCGGCGGTGTCACGATGACCACGCTGCCGACACCGGCATCGTTTTGGCGCACATCGAGCAGCGCTTTTTTGGTGTGACGCATCGTGATGGCATCCGGGAAGGCGGTGGGAGCACCGAGAGCACTCTGAAGCGAGCGCCAGCTAGTAGTCACCGCGAGATTGTCCCACTGCGTGTCGCCATCGGCGCTGGAGGCGAGGCGCACGGCGGTGATCCAGTTCGTGCCGGTGTAGGTGCGCTCAGCAGCAATCGTGTTGGCGCTTTCCGGCTGCGTGAGATCGGGATTCACCCAAAGCACGGCTTTGTTCGCCACGAAGTCGAGCTTGGCAACGATGGTGTAGTTCGTGCCCGCGACGGGCACGATGCCGGAGTAGGTGTGACCGCTGGCGAGATCATGAATCGCGAACTCCCGCACGCCGCTGGTCGGATTCGTGGCAAAGGGCACACCAAAGAGGAAGCGCTCCGTGCCGAAATCATAGAGGCTCATGCCGCCCCAGCTCACGCCCGCGTCACGCTGCATCTCGTAGCGCACATACACGGCCTTCGCGGCGGAGGTGTCGGCATCGTTGATCGCGCCATCGGCCTCGATGCCGTTGAAGGTGCGCATCGCGCCTGCATTCCAGGTGCGCAGGGTGTTATTGATGATGTAAGGCGAATTGAACTCATGGCTCCAAGCGCTGGGTTCATTCGAATCGACCGGCCCAAAGGTGTTTTGGAAATCCCAGCCCGTGCCGCCTTGCTGCAAAGCGATGGGGCCGCCGCTGTAGGTGAACGTCTCGGTGCCGATGACGATGTCATTGCCGCTCAAGGTCGCAGGAGCCGGATACGTCGGTGTGACGACCGCATTCCAGCTCGTGCCGACGATCAGTTTGTCCCAATACGTCGGTGAATCGCCACCAGAGCCGAAACGCAAAGCCGAGTGCGCATTCGTGAAGGCCAGCGTGGCATTCGGAGAGCCCGGCTCGCCGCCCGTGAGACTCGGATTCACATACAGCGACGCGAAACCGGTCGTGTAATCCACTTTGGCGATGATTTGATACTTCGTGCCCGCCACCGGAGCGATGCCCGTGTAGTTCCACTGATTCGCACCAAGATTGTGAATGCCGAGTTCGCGACGGTTGTTCGCCGGATTTTGCGCAAAGGGCACACCGAACATCAGTCGCTCGTTGTTGCCATCGTAGAGGCTCAAACCGCTCCACGACACGTTGTCCGCACTGCGCTGCATTTCGAAGCGGTAGTAAACGACCTTGTAATTTGAAGCGGCGGCATTGCTGAAGCTGCCATCGGCCTCTGGCGTCTCGAATTCGCGTTTCGCGCTGCTGTTCCAGGTCGTGAGGCGCTTCGAGAAGACGTAGGGCCAGCCTTCGACGTTGTCCCAATTGCTCGGCGTCTGCGTGCGGCCGATGAAGGCGTTGTTCGTGGTGCTGTTGTCGAAGTCCCAGCCGAAACCGCTGCTGTGCCCGACCACGTTGCCATTGTCATAATCGAAGTCCTCGCGGGCGATGATCACATCCGCGCCGCTCACCGGCGTGCTGATCGGATACGCCGCCTGGATCGCTCCCCAGCTCGTGCCGACCGCAAGATCGTCCCAAGTCGTCGCGCCACTGCCGCCACTGCCGAGACGCAGCGCCGTGTTCCAGTTGTCACTCTGCCAGGGCCGCGTCGCGTTCGGTGCGCCTTCCGGCTGCGTGAGATCGGGATTCACCCAGAGACTCAGCTTGTCGTTCTGGTAGTCGATCTTCGCCACGATGACGTAGTCGGTGGCATCGACCGCCGGAATGCTGGTGTAGGTCACGCCGCCCTGTCCGATGGCGAAGTGGCGTGGGCCGCCGACGGTGGGAGGATTGAAATCCACGCCGAAGAAGATGCGCTCGGTGTTGAAGTCATACATGCTCACACCACCCCAGGTCGCTCCGGCGGCGCGGCGCATCTTCACGCGGTAGTACACTTGCTTGTAACGGATGCCACCGGTCTCGCTCACCGCGCCATCTCCTTCGTTGGGGAAGCCAAACTCGCGTTTGGCCGCGGAATCCATCGTGGAGAGTTCGTTGGCGGCGATGTTTGGCGTGCCGAACACGCTGTCCCAAGTCGAGCTGCCCTCGCGACGAAGCCCCACAAAGCCATCGCCGTCCTGATTGTCGAAATCCCAGTTCACGCCGCCATTTCGGCCTGCGATGCTGCCATTCGCATACGTGAACGTGTCGCTGCCGATGAGGATGTTTTGCCCGAGAGCCACCACCGGGTTCGGATCGGGCATCGAGGCGAGCTGGATGCGGAAGCGATCCAAAGCCACGCCGTCCTCACGAGCGACGATGCGCAGCGTGAAGTTTCCGCCACTTAGAAAGGTGAAGTTCATCGGATTCTGGGCTGGAGAGCCATTGTTCGCTCCCACTTCTCCGGCACCATCCCAGCCCTGCTGGGGAAAATTCGAGGTCACATGACCGCCATCTTGATACCAAGTCGAGGGCGTGATGCCGCTCCCACCTGTAAAGCCCGCGTAAATGGAGTCTGAGGCGGTGTCATAGCCATCCCAAGCCAGGAAAAGCTGGTAGGTGCCCGGTCCTGGAATGTTGATGTAATAATCAATGAAGGGGCCGTCGGCATAGTTCACCGCATTGGTGCCGTTGACGTTCGGGACCTGCATGGCAAGGCCGCCGGAAGGATTGTCATAGGTCACTCCGGCAGGCACGACGGCCTGGGTGGGAATTTCTCGCCAACCTTGATCAACTGCTGAGGGACTTTTGGCGTGGTAGTTCTCCGCTTCGCCAATCACGAAACCACCCGTGAAAGTGTAAGGCTGGTTGGAAGGCAGCAGCCCCGCGAGCGCCGGGCTGGCGATGAGCAGCAAAGACAAAAAGCGAACGAAAGGCATGGCGAGGTCTGGTTGAGACACGGCGGGCGGGGATTCTCTCAATCGCGACGTTGCCTGGCAAGGCCTGGATGTCGCGTAGATGAATGAACAAAGGCAGCATACGATTGCGCCCTTTCGCTCGGATTTTGCCGTCCCTCCCCTGCCCTTTCGCAATTGTGGGGGCAACTTCAGCAACTCGCTGATTGCACCCGGCCCGGTTCCTGCTTGGGAGGTTGTTCCCCATGCCAACCCCGCCCGCCACGTCGCTCCGCCAGCTCGGATTTCAGCTTCTTCGAGATGATCTTCAGTTCCTCATGCAGGCCTTTGCCGCCGTGCTGAAACGGATGGGGGAGCCGCAACTGGCCGCCAGCCTGCCATGGATCAATGGCGACAATCCGCAGGGCGAGGTGCAGGCGACGCGGTCGCTGG
>JBKCXA010000296.1:0-8715 GCA_046316935.1 Prosthecobacter sp. | reverse complement strand
GGCGGGCACGCGGCGGTGCCGAGCGAGGTCATTTTATCGCTGAGGAACTTCACGATGCTCTTCGGATTCAGCACGGCGCGGGTCTCTTGATAAAGGAAGGCTTTGTTCGCTGAACCGCCGCCTTTGGCGATGAAGAGGAATTTATAGGCGTCGCCATCGGTGGCATACAAATCGAGCTGCGCGGGCAGGTTGGTGCCGGTGTTCTTTTCGTCGAACATGTTGAGCGCGGCGTTTTGCGAGTAGCGCAGGTTGTTCTCCGTGTAGGCGAGATAGACGCCCTTCGAGAGCGCGGCCTCGTCACCGCCGCCGGTCCAGACCTGCTGGCCTTTTTTGCCCATGATGATGGCGGTGCCGGTGTCCTGGCAAAAGGGCAGCAAGCCCGCGGAAGCCACGTCGGCGTTTTTCAACATCGTGAGGGCGACCATGCGGTCGTTTTCGCTCGCCTCGGGGTCATCGAGGATGGCGGCGACCTGCTTGAGGTGCTTCGGACGCAGGAAGAAGTTGATGTCGTGGAAGGCCTGGTTCGCCAGCAGCGTGAGCGCCTCGGGATCGACGGCGAGCAGCTCTTTGTCGCCGATCTTTTCGACGCGGACGTGTTCCTTCGTCAGCAGGCGGTATTCGGTGTCGTCGGTGCCGAGTTCGAGGAGAGGCTGGTAGTGGAAAGCGGGGGTTGGCATGGCTTCCGGGAGCTAGCAGCGGTTTCGGAGGGCTGCAACGCTTCGGAAGCCATCTGGACGCTCGTTTTTTTTGCCGCAAAGCGGGAGCTCCGTCGGCGTTCCTTGCAGCCATGATCCGCCACACCGTTGTTTTTCGTCTCAAGCATGCGCCCGGCTCCGAGGCTGAGCACGACTTTCTCCGCGCGGCCTGCGGGCTGGCGGGCATCGCCGGGGTGCAAAAGTTTGAATGCCTGCGCCAGACCAGCCCGAAGAATGCCTTCACCTTCGGGCTGAGCATGGAATTCGCGGACAGCGCCGCCTACGCGTTTTACAACGACCACCCGGATCACGTCGCCTTTGTGCAGGGGCGCTGGATTCCCGAGGTGGCCGAGTTCATGGAGATCGACTATGTGCCGCATGCGCCGTGAAGACGCGTGACGCCCCAACTCCCTCCATGACCGACGACTTTTTGCTGAGCGAAGATGCCATCGTGACCTCTCTGACGCGTTTCGAAGCGGGGGAGGGGGCGGAGGCGCAGTTCCTGGGCGTGGTGCGGGGCAGGGAAGGGGAGCGAGCGATCACAGGCATCGACTACAGCGCCTACCGGCCGATGGCTGAAAAGATGCTGCGAGAACTGCTTGAGCTGGGGCGGCGGGATCATGGGGCGCACCGGGTCTTCATCCAGCACCGTCTGGGTTTTGTGGCAGCGGAGCAGCCGAGCATCGTGATCCAGGTGCGCACGAAACACAGCGCGGAGGCCTTCGAGCTGTGCCGCTGGTATTTGATGGAGATCAAGACCCGCGTGCCGATCTGGAAGAAGCCGGTGTATGTGGAGGCGGAATGACCTGATTTTCATTTCAGCGGGCCTCACCTTCCTTTTGCCAAAGTCCTGTCGAGCGGCATGATGAGCGCTTTCGACCGCATGTGGGACTTTGTGACATCGCACTGGCGTGACGGCGTGGAGATCCTGATCCTCGCCGCGCTGGCGTATCACGGGTATCTTTTCTTCCGTGCGACGCGTGGTGCCCGCATCCTGACGGGCCTCTTGATTCTGCTGCTGAGCCTGGCGCTGATCTCTCTGCTGCTGGAGCTGGAGGTGATCACCTGGCTGCTGCAGCGGGTGTCGGTTTTCCTGGCCATCGCGCTGGTGGTGCTGTTCCAGCCGGAGCTGCGCCGCGTGCTGGCGGAGCTGGGCAGCAGCCGCCTGTTTTCCTTCAATCGACCGGACCCGGAGGCGCTCGACCTGCTGATGGAGGCCATGCAGCAGCTTTCCTCCCGGCGCTGCGGAGCGCTGTTTGCGCTGAAGCGCGGCATTGACCTCAAGCTGTATGCGGAATCCGGGGTCGAGATCGATGCCGCGATCTCGACGGAGCTCATCGCGACCATTTTCCATCCCAAAACCGTGCTGCACGATGGCGGCGTGATCATTGATCAGGGCCGCATCGCCAGCGCGGGCTGTGTGTTTCCCGTGAGCCAGCGAGACATCCAGGACCGCGCCATCGGCCTGCGGCATCGCGCCGGGATGGGCATCACGGAGGAGACGGATGCCATCGCCCTGGTGGTGAGCGAGGAGACCGGGGCGCTCTCTCTTTGCTATCAAGGCAAGCTGGAGCATGACCTGGAGCCGGATGAACTGCGCCAGCGCATCAATGAAATCCTGGCGGGCGATGCCAATGGCGACGCCGCGCCGGCCAAAGACAAGGAGGACAGCCATGAACTGGGGCACACGATTTAGCAGCATGCTCATCCGCAACTGGCGCGAGAAGCTCGTGGCCGTGGTGCTGGCCTTCCTTTTCTGGCTGCTGATCAAGGCGCAGACGGAACGCCCGCCGATGCCCTACTGGCAGCAGATGCCGCCGCCTGCGGTGCAGCTCACGCCGGCTCCGCAGCCCATCGTGATTCCCGCGCCCACGGCCCCTGCGGTGCTGAAGGCATCCGATGAGTTGGTGAAGTGATCCATCCGCTCACGTCTTCGCGGTCTTCATCCGCTTCTTCAGGATGTCGCGGAAGGATTTGCCGTCGAAGGTGAGGTTTTCGAGCACCGCGGTGCCTTGATGCACGCGGACCTCGGCGATGATGCCTTTGGCATCGCGGATGGTTTCGGCGAACCATTTGTCGGCTTCAGGGGCGAGGGCTTCGTTGAGGTAAAAGCGGTCGAAGGGCCAGGAGAAGTATCCTTTGTCCTCTGCCTCGTAGTTGAAGGTGACGCGGACATGGTCGCCAGCGGCGGGCGGCTCGGCGAGGAGCTCTTGGATGGTCGTCTGGCCGTCGCTGCCGGTTTGCAGCACCGCGTAGGCGTGCTGGCCCTCGAAGAGTTTGGTGTTCTTGGCAATCGGGGCGCTGTCCTGCTCCGGGCGGACGGCGAGGTAGCGGCCGCGCAGCGGATCGTAGGGATCGGGCGCGGAGCACTTGAGGCGGACCAGCGTGCCGTTGGAGAGGGTGCGCTCGAATTTGAAGATCTGCGAGAGCGGCGCGGCCCACTGGGCGAGCGAGACGAGGGCGAACAGGATGAAGGGAAGCGATTTCATGGCTGCGTGGAGGTGAGGCGGGCCTTCAGGCGGCCCATGGAGATATTGAAGGCGAGGAAGGCCACGCCGATGACGATGAAGGCGAGGCCTTTGCCGAGCAGGGAGAGGTCACTCTCGCACATGCGGGCGATAAGCAGGATGCACAGCAGGCCCGCGCCGAGCCGGGGGGCGCCCTGGCGGCCGGTGAATTCCAGCACGATGAGCGTGATGCCGAGCACGAGCAGATGCAGCGTCATGAGCCAGGGGATGGCGGTGGCGGCCACGGAGCCAAAAATCAGCCCGCCGAGCGGCACAAGAATGATCGAGGTCACCGCCAGCACCGCCCAGCGGCCCATGCGGATGGCGTGCGCGGCAAACAGCGCGGTGGCGGTGAGCAAAACCCAGCTCCAGGGCACCTTCGCGGCCGCGGTGTAGCTTTCGACGATCTCCTTCCCCGAGTCGAGGAAGGTGCTGGAGACGCCAAAGATGAGCAGGAAGAGGAAGCCGAGCACGATCTGCGGTTTGTGCCGGGCGGGAGCGGCGAGACCATTCCGGCTCAGCGGGAAAAGCGCCATCGCCGCGGCGGTGAGGGCCCACAGGGAGAAGAACAGATCGCCATCGCCCCACCGGCGCTCGAAGTGCTGCTGGGTGGCGAAGTAAGCCGCCGCGCCGAGGCCGAAAGCGGCGCTCACCGCCATGATCCAGCGCAGCGTGACAGAGAGCGGACGGTCGAAACGCAGGCCGGGCCAGAAGGGAAACAGGCCGAGCAGCAGCAGCGGGTAGATGAGCGGGCTGGCATGCCACGCCTTGCCGAGATCACATTGGTGGACGGACCATTCCGCGATGGCGAGAAGGTAAAAGATGGCCACGGAGGTGGAGCGCATCACCCACACGAGGGGCAGGCTGAGCAGGAACCACGCAAAGAGGAAGTCCGGCCAGGCACCGCCGAGATTGTAGATCTGCGAGACGAGGGCGATGCAGGCCCCGGTGGCCATCGTTTGCAGCATCGCCGCCGTTTCACGCACCCAGGCGGGCGCGGCATCACCCCTCCGCAGCACGAGGAAGCTGAAAATTTGCGAGCCGAGCAGCGGCAGGAAGGCAAACAACAGCCGCACCGGCCGGGTGAAGTCGTCCCAGTTGTAACCGATGATGGCGATGAGGCCGGTGCCGATGAGCAGCGCCCCGAGCGCCCCCATGATGAGCTGGGCCACGCCTGGCTGGGTATCATCAAATGGATGCCGCTGGCGCAGCGTGGTGGCGTTTTCGGCGGTGAGGAGGCCGTCACGCTCCCATTGCGGGAGCTGATCGTGCAGCCAGCGGTGATGCGATGCGTTCATGGCGGCCTGATGGAAGCCGAGGCCGGCTGGGCACGCGAATTGAATTTCACAATCCTCGCATCAATAGAATGAATGGCGGTTCCTCACCGCGGCTTGCGGGCCAGGATGCCGATGAGCAGCCTTTCGAGCACCAGCTTGGAATCGAGCGAGGAGGTGACGAGCTTCACGTTGGCATCGAGGCAGGCTTTGAAGGCCGCGTGCAGTTCATCGAGGGTGAAATTGCCCGTCTCCGGCAACGCGAGGAACATCGGGTAGGCGTTGAAGCCGGTGCCGTCCTTTTTGCGCGGCAGATGCGCGGTGGCGGAGGATGGCAGGCCCTCCAGCGAGGCGCAGAAGCCGTTGTAATTGAACTTGTTGAGCTTGTGATGGCTGCCCAGGTCCTTCACCAGCAGGAGGCTGCGCACGCGGGGCACAATGGCGGCGAGCAGCAGGCCGATGGCGTTCTGCCCCTGATACATGAGCGTGCCCAGGAGGTCGAGGGCGCGGGGCAGGTCCCGCTTGCCAATGGCATTGCCGAGGTCCCACAGCACGCCCGCCCGGCTCATGGAGACGAGCGTCTGCACGGTCTTCAGCCCGGCGCGGCGTCGCTCGCCGAGGTAGAGGTCGATCTTGATGAGTTCGTTTTCGAGCTGGCGGGTGTCGTCGCCAGCCATCTGCACGAGCAATTCGAGAGCGCCGGATTCAAAGGTGATGCCGAGCTCCCTCGCCCGCTGCGTGGCCATGGCGAGCACGGGGCCCTCCCAGCCTGCCCGCGAGGTGTCCGGCTTGTCGAAGATCTCGATGTTCGCGAGCTTGGAGATGCGTTTGAAGGCATTGCGGCGCTTGTCGATGCCGCTGGTGCTGATGACGAATTTCACATCACTGCCCAGCCCGGCCACGACGACATTGAGAATGCGCTCAAAGCCGTCCACCGCGGCCTGCGAGCGGCCGGTTTGGGTATCGCCGAGGAAGTTGGCGTATTTGAGCCACACCACCTTCGTGCCGCCAAAGAAGGGCAGCGTTTGCAGCGCCATGCAGACGTTTGAGCAGATGGTGCCGGCGTGCTCCGCGTTGTCCGCGGTTCCGTCGATGATGTCGTTGGAGAAATCACCCGCGTCTTTCGGGGTGAGCTGCCGCACCATGAGCAGCGCAGCCTCCTTCACGCGTGCCTCGTCGCTGCCCATGAAGACATGGAGGGCGGCGTTCGAGACAGGTTTTTTGGGCGGGGGCATGCGGAGGAGGCGGGCGGCATGCTTGGCGAGATTACACGGCTCGGCAAGCCGTGCTCCGGGTGTGTTTTTGGTGCTCGCACCGGCCGGTGAGTCAGGGTAAACATCCGCCATGGCCACTCCGAGCGATCGCCCGCACATCATTGCCGTCTTCTGCGACTTCGAAAACCTTGCCATCGGCGTGCGGGAGGCCAAGTACGACCGCTTTGACATGACCAAGGTGCTGGACCGCCTGCTGCTGAAAGGAAGCGTGGTGGTGAAAAAAGCCTACTGCGACTGGGAACGCTACAAGGGCTTCAAAGCGACGATGCACGAGGCCGCCTTCGAGATGATCGACATCCCGCATGTGAGCAAGAGCGGCAAGAACTCCGCCGACATCCGCATGGTCGTGGACGCGCTCGACCTCTGCTACATGAAAGGCCACGTCGATACCTTTGCCATCGTCAGCGGGGACTCCGACTTTTCCCCGCTGGTGAGCAAGCTGCGGGAGAACAACAAGACCGTCATCGGCGTGGGGGTGAAACAGAGCACGAGCGGCCTCTTCATCGGTAATTGCGACGAGTTCATCTTTTACGACGATCTGGTGCGTGATGAGGAAAAGGCCAAAGTCCGTGTGGCGCAGGTGAAGCAGGTCACGCCCAAACCGGCGCCGCCGGACAAGAAGCAGTCCGAAAAGCCCGCCGGCGATCCCGAGGAGGCCATCCGGCTCGTGATGGAAACCATCGACGCCCTGCTCGCCCGTGGGGACAAGGACGCGGTGTGGGCCAGCCATGTGAAGCAGGCCATCCGCCGCCTGCAGCCGCAGTTTGAGGAGCGCTTCTACGGCTTCCGCAGCTTCAGCGCCCTGCTGGAGGCGGTGCAGGAGCACGATCTCGTGAAGCTCGAAAAGAAGGGCGACAGCGGCTACCTCATCCGCGCCGTGGCAGCCGGGGAGGTGTGAGGCGGAGGTGGTGAAATTCCCGCTGGAGCCTAGCGGGCTTTGCGCCACCTTCGCGGGATGCCCAGCCAAGCTCCGAAGAAGAAAATCCTGCTCGCCGAAGACGTCCGTGCGATCGCCTTACAGCTTTCGCATGCCTTGGAAAAGGCGGGCTATGAGGTGCAGGTGGCCCGTGATGGCGAGGAGTGCCTCGAGAAAGTGGCGTCCTTCCATCCCGATGTGCTCGTGCTGGACCTCATCATGCCAAAGATCACCGGTCTCGAGGCCCTGCGCACGCTGCGTGCCGCTCCAGCCACGGAAAATCTGCCGGTGATCGTCACCACGGCCAAGGATTACTCCACCGAGCTGAAGCACATTCGTCAAAGCGGCCCGGTGGAGGTGCTGATCAAGCCCTTCGCGCCGGAGGTGCTGATCTCCAAGCTCGACAGCTTCTTCAATGCCTCAGCAAGCTGCTCTCTCGTGGCCGATCGACCGGCACGCGAGATGCCAAGGGAGGTCTATGCGCCTGTTTTGGACACGAGGAGGCCGCACGCCCGCTTCTGGGGCACGCGGGGTTCGATTCCCGTGTCTGGTGGCCGCTACTCCCAGCATGGCGGGAACACGACCTGCTTCGAATTCTGCACTGGAAACGACCGCATCATCTTCGACGCCGGCTCCGGCATCCGCGAGGCAGGCCTCTCGCTGCTCAAAGACGGCCCGCGGCATATCCACCTCTTCATCACCCACACGCACTGGGACCACATCCAGGGTTTTCCCTTCTTCACGCCGATCTATGTGCCCGGCTTTGAGATCACCGTGTATGGCGAGCGCGGCTTTGGGAAGAACCTCGAGTCCCTGCTCGTCGGCCAGCTCGACCGCGACTACTTCCCCGTGCAGCGCGAGGACCTCGCTGCGAAGCTCAATTTTGTCTTCCTCGATGACAAACCGGTCACCATCGGCGGGGCGAAGATCTCCCGCGAATATGTGCAGCATCCGGGAGCCACGGTGGGCTTCAAAATCGAGCATGATGGATGGAAAGTGGCCTTCATCCCGGACAATGAATTCCTCCAGGGCCATACCGGCAGCCCCGTGGGCCTCACGCGGGAGAGCGATGTCGTCATCCCGCACGAGCCGGTGATCAATTTCGTCGAAGGCGTGGATCTGCTCATTCATGAGGCGCAGTATCTGCCCGTGGATTACCCGAAAAAGATCGGCTGGGGCCACTCAAACCTCGCCAGCGCCTGTGCCCTCACGAAGCTGGCCGGCGTGAAAAAATGGATCGCCGTGCATCACGATCCCGATCACGACGATGCCGCGCTGCATGCGAAGCATAACCTCACCCGCCAGATCCTGAGCGACCTCGATCACCGCATCCCCTTCGCCCATGGCTACGATGGCTTGGTTGAATACCGGTGACCCCGCCCGTGCGTTTCCTAGCGTGACCTGCCGAATCGCTTGATTTCCCGGCGTGAGTCCCGAAGATGCCCGGCCCAGCCGATGAAATTTGCCATCTTCGGAGATATCCACGCCAACCTCGAAGCCCTCCAGGCCGTCCTCTATGACGCGCAGGAGCAGGGTTGTGCGAGCTATGTGTGCCTCGGGGACATCGTCGGCTATGCCGCGAACCCGGTGGAGTGCCTGGAAACCGTCCGCGCCCTGAATTGCCCCACCGTGCGCGGCAATCACGACGAGGGCGCGAGTGGCAACAGCAGCCTCGACGAGCTCAACCCACTGGCCTACGCGGCGCTCATGTGGACCCGCCAGCAGCTCAGCGACGAGCAGCGGCAGTGGCTGCGGGATTTGAAGCTGGTGCGTCAGGTGCGGGATTTCACCATCGTGCATGCCACGCTCGATTCTCCAGGGAACTGGGGCTACGTGACGAACCGCTTCGATGCGATGGCCAGCTTCAGTTACCAGTTCACGCAGGTGTGCTTTTACGGTCACACGCATGAGCCGCGCATCTATGAAAAGGATGACGCCGAGCGTGCCTCACGCGGCACGGAGATCAGCCTCGCCCGTGGCACGACGTATTTTGTGAACGTCGGCAGTGTGGGCCAGCCTCGCGATGGCGACTGGCGGGCTGCCTACACC
>JBKCXA010000295.1:0-7059 GCA_046316935.1 Prosthecobacter sp. | reverse complement strand
CCCGTGGCCACACCGCTGGCGAGGAGTGGAAACATCGCCAGCATCGGGATGACGGAGATGTCCTGAAACAGCAGCACCGCAAAGGTGTCGCTGCCCGCATCGCTACGCAGCAGAGCCTTTTCTTGCAGCGTCTGGATCACGATGGCCGTGGAGGAAAGCGCCAAAATCATGCCCGCCGCGAGTGCAGGCTTGGCATCGAGTCCGAAAGCCATCGCCGCGCCCATCACGGCCAAAGCGGTGCAGCTCACCTGAAGGCCGCCGAGGCCAAAAATTGGCCCGCGCATGCGCCAGAGTCTCGCGGGCTCCAGTTCGAGGCCGATCATGAAGAGCATGATCACCACGCCAAACTCCGCGAAGTGCATCGCCTCCTCGCCTTGAGCACCACCGACCCATCCAAGCGCAAACGGACCGATCACGGCACCGCCGATGAGAGAGCCCAGCACGCTGCCAAGACCTAGACGATGCGCCACAGGCACCATCAGCACGGCGGTGGCGAGGTAGATGAAGGCGGAGAGGAAAAAATTCGCGTCGTGCATGCCATAGCGAGCAAGCACGCGGTGGGCCTCGCGTCAAAAACCTTTCGGTGAACTCACAGCTCGTGAAACACGATCTGCGAGGGATTGCCCACCGGCACATAGTGACCGGTGAAGGCCAGTTTGCCGCTCGATTTGTCCACGCGGAAGACGGCGAGATGATCGGCCCGCTGATTGCAGCAGGTCAAAAATGAGCCGGTGGGATCAAAGGTGAAGCTGCGCGGGTAGTCGCCCTGCGTCCATTCTTCGGTCACATAGCTGAGTGTGCCATCCGCGCCGATGGCGAAGATGCCGATGCTATCGTGCAGGCGGTTTCCCGCATAAACGAAGCGTCCATCGGCGGAGACGAGGATCTCGGAGCAGAAATTGCTGCCTGCATAGCCGGGCGGCAGGCTGGAGATCGTCTGGCGTGAGGTGAGGCGGCCGGTTTGCGGATCAAAATCAAACAGCACCACCGTCGAGCCTTCCTCCTGGATCGAGTAAAGCCAGCGACCGCTCGGATGAAACGCGAAGTGACGCGGTCCATCGCCCGGCGGCAGGCTCACGGAAGGTATTTCGGCGGGCAGGAGCTTGCCGTTCTCGGCATCAAACTTCCACACGAGGATCTGATCGAGCCCGAGATCCACATGCAGCACCCACTTTCCAGTAGGGTCAGCCTCGATCATGTGGGCGTGCGTCTGGTCATGACCGCTGAAGGCAAAACTGCCCGGCGCAGCATTCGTGGCTTTGGTGGGGCCAACCGTGCCCGCATCCTTTTTCACGTCCGTGGCCTCGCCGAGGCTGCCATCCGGCAGAATGGGTAAAACAGCCACGGAACCGCCGAAGTAGTTCGCCACAAGCACATGCTTCCCATTCGGATGCACGGTGAGATGCGCCGGACCTTTGCCGCCGGAGCGGACGGAGTTCACGAGCTTCAGGTCGCCCGTTTTTGGATCCATCGCGAAGGCGCTGACGGTGCCGGATTCCTCATCGCCGAGGCGTTCCGTCTCGTTTCCTGAGTAAAGATGCGTGCGTGATGGATTCAACGCGAGGCAGCTCGGGCTGTTGCCCATCTCGACGAGTCCGCAGGGCTTCATCGCGCCTGTTTCGCGATCCACCTCGAAGAGGTGAATGCCTCGCCCATTGCCCGGAGGCAGGTCCACCTGCGTGGGCCGCATGTTTTTCAGCGGCGAGGTGTAGGTGCCCACATAGGCGATGAGCTTACCTTGGCCTCCCGCCGCGTGAGCGGAGGCTCCGAGCAGGGCGGTGGCGGCAGATTGAATCAGAAAACGACGACGAGAGGGCAGGGGAGCAGGCATGCGTGATCACAAACGCCACACGCGGCATGCCTCATGCAGGCTCACTTCTCGTCGGTCTTCTTCTTGGCAGGCTGGGGAAACTTGGGTGGCGGGATGAACCCTCCACCGGATGAGCTTCCTGACCAGCGGTTGCCTCCCTGCTTGTTCTTGAGAGGACGTGGGCTGCGGTTGGTTTGCTTTTGGCTGCGCATCGTGTGCGTGGGTTACTTTTTGCCGAGCCATTCGACGGAGAGGATCTGCTCGATCTCCATCTTGCCGCCAGCTTCGGGGATGTTCTCTGTGCTCTTCTTCCAAGTCACTCGGCATTTTTTGCCGACGTAGTTATCGGGGTTCGCCGTTACTTTCTCCACGGAGTCGTCCGGGCGCATGATGAAGAAGGACATCGGTTCGCCGGACTTTGTCGTCATGTTCCAGTGGAAGTAGTCACCTTCCTCGATGCCGGTGAAGGTGCCTTCGATGACCTTCGCGGCTGCCTGGGCCTTGCCGGACGACTTGCCGGACGCCTTTTTCAAAGCGGCCACAAAGGCGGCGCAGTTCGTGGTGTGCATCTCCGTGGTGGCTTGGTAGTCCTCGCCATGAAAAACCGGCGCGGGTTTCTCCGTGGTGAGCCACTTGAAGATCTCGCCATCCTTGAAGTAGAGACGTTCCTCGACCTTCGGGCCGCGTTTGCCGTCATCGGTCATTTGATACCAGGTGCTGTAAACAAAGAGCGGCTGTTCACCCTCCAGATAATATTCTACCGGGCCACTGCCGTCGTCACCGCACAGGGAGACGATCTTCTTCACCTCGCCATTTTGAAGATAGCCGGTCAGGGCGAACTCAGTGGGCTCATCCTTGTGGGTCGCCTTGACCTTTTGCATGGAAGACTCGGCCTTGTTGATGGCATCATAGACCGCGCGGTGATGCGCGGTGTCTTTCTGTGCCTGGGCGGAGACGGTGAACAGGAACGAGGCGGCTAGGGTGAGGAGAGCGGATGCTTTCATGTGGAGTTTGAATTCAGCCATTTGCCTAAAAATTGCAAGGGTCATCGGCAGGGCGGGTGAAGTGGTTTGAAGAATTCTGAAAAAAGTTTCAGCGACTTGGCACGGGGGGTGCTTGGACAGTTTTTGGAGCTAATTCCACCCCTGCCCTATGCTGAAACCCAACAACCATCCTCGAACCTGGCGCAGCATCGCAACTGCTGCGGTCTTCGCCATCGCCACCCTCGCTCTCACCTCTGGTGACATCCGTGCCCAGGATGCTGCCGCGCCCGCTCCGGCTCCGGCCGCCGCGGCTCCCGCGCCTGCTCCGGCCCCGGCTGCCGAGCCTGCACCTGCCGCTCCTGATGCCGCTGCTCTCGAGAAGCGCATCGCGGACATCGAGCAGTATTTCAACAACGTGGCACCGTCCGCGGATGGCAAGCTCAACGGCCTTGCTGGTCCGGGTCACAATGGCTTCCTCATGATCTGCGCCGCATTGGTGCTTTTCATGACCCTGCCCGGTCTGGCTCTTTTCTATGGTGGTCTTGTTCGCTCCAAAAACGTCCTCTCCGTCCTGGCCCAGTGCCTTGGCTGCGCGGGCCTTGTGACGATCCTTTGGTATTTTGTGGGTTACTCGCTGGTCTTCGGTGAGCACCCCGCAGAAGGTGCCCCCTGGTGGGCTCCTTATCTGGGCAGCACCAAGTACTTCTTCCTCGAAGGCGTGGGCGGCGCTCCGAACGGCAGCTACACTGGCTGGCCTTCCCAGGCGGTGTTCAGCATGTATCAGCTGATGTTCGCCATCATCACTCCGGCGCTCATCGTCGGCGCCATCGCCGAGCGCATGAAGTTCTCCGCCATCATGCTCTTCATCACCCTCTGGATGTTCGTGGTTTATTTCCCGCTCGCTCACATGGTGTGGGGCTTCGACGGTCTCATGAACGGTGTGTGGAATGGCGGTGCCAAGATTCCTGCGATCGACTTCGCTGGTGGCACGGTGGTTCACATGTCCTCCGGCTGGAGCGCCCTCGTGCTCTGCATCCTGCTCGGCAAGCGCTCGGGCTTCGGCAAAGAGAAGATGGCTCCTCACAGCATGGTGCTCTGCATGGTCGGCACCGTCATGCTCTGGGTCGGTTGGTATGGTTTCAACGCTGGTTCCGCCCTTGCCGCTGACGGCATCGCCGCGGGTGCTTTCATGACCACCACGCTCGCCGCCGCCACAGCTAGCGCCGTGTGGGCGCTCGTGGAAAAGCTCCACAAAGGCAAGCCCTCCATCCTTGGCTTCTGCTCCGGCGCTGTCGCTGGTCTGGTGGTCATCACTCCAGCCGCCGGTTTCGTCACCGCCAAGTCCGCGATGATCATCGGCGTGCTCGCTGGCATCGTTCCCTATCTTGGCGTGATGGTCCTCAAGCCCCTCCTCAAGTATGATGATGCGCTCGACACCTTCGGCGTGCACGGCATCGGCGGCACCCTCGGTGCCATCGTGACCGGCATCTTCGCCACCAAGGACATGAATGCCAACCTCGTCAGCGAAGCCTATGCGAAGGTCAACGGTCTCGACAAGCTCGTCACTGAAGGTGGTCTGCTGGGTGCCCAACTCAAGGCCTGCGCCATCACCATCGTGCTCTCCATCGTTGCCACCCTGGTCATCACCCTGATCGTCAAGGTGCTCGTCGGTCTCCGTCCGAGCGCTGAGGAAGAGTCCGTCGGTCTCGACCTCTCCGACCACGGTGAGGCTGGCTACGAGCACTAATTCACTTTAGCTCCCCAACTCTCGACCCATCTCCGGGCTGGCAGCAATGCCAGCCCGGTTTTTTGTTTAAAGAGTCAGCGTCAAATGCTCGCCACAGCGCATGACCTGGAAGGGCTGGTCTAATTTCTCACAGGCATTGATGAAGGCCTCCGGTGTCGCAGTGTTAAACTCGAACATCTCGTAGTGGCAAGGGATCACCAGCCTGGCGCCGATTGCATGGGCCATCGAGGCGGCTTCGGGACCATCGAGATTGCCCGCCACGCGACGTTCCGGCTTGTTGCCATTGATGGGTAGAAACGCCACATCGACGGGGCCGAAGGCCTGGCATTGCCGCACGATGTCATCATGCCAAAGTGTGTCGCCGCTGTGAAACAGCCGAAACGGTCCGCAGCGCACCAGAAAGCCGATGTAGGCACTGTTTCCTTGTTCATCCCGCACCACCTCGTTGTGCTTCGCCACTGTCGCATGCACCTCCCAGTCGCCTTCGAGGGCGGGGGAGGCCTCGCTGAGGCCTTGGAGCTCAATTTCAGCGCTCGCTGTGCGTTTCCGCACCTCCGCGGCGATGGGCACGGGATGGTAAAGGCGAAAACCGCGACTCGCTGCCGCCAGCAATTGCAGCGTCTCGGCATCCAGATGATCCGTGTGCACATGGCTCGCCGTCACGCGGGTGATGCCCGTCAGTTGCGCCGGGTCCACGCAGCGCTCCGTCATGCGCACATGCGGCTTGTCGGTCGTCGCATACTTCAGCGTCAGGGAATCGGAGAGATACGGGTCAAACAGCATTCGCTGGCCGTTCCATTGGATCAAAAAGCCGCTCTGGCCCAGCCACCATACATGCAGCACCTCCGGGCCGCCCGTGGCGGTGGCGAGGTCGGCGAGCAGAGCATCATCTTTTTGGAGCGGGACAATCATGCCGCCAGTCACAGGCGGGCTGCGGACGCCTTCAAGCCCCTTCCCGGATAGCACAACAGCCACAGCAGCCTTGACGTTTCCCCGCATCCCCCTACCATCCGCGCCACCATGACCCCGCCCGCCACGGCTCTGCTCCTTCTCTCCCTGCGACTTACGCTAGGGTAGGCGGCCCGCGTTTCCTCGTCATGCATCCCTCGCCGTCACGACACGGCTTTTTTGGTTAGATTGCCCTTTCGGGCCCTCACTTCGTTTTCTCCGTCATCTCATGTTAAAGAATCCTTCCGTTAAATACCAGCGCTTCGACCCCGTCTCGTTGCCGAACCGCCGCTGGCCCTCCCAAACCATCACGAAAGCGCCCATCTGGTGCTCCGTCGATCTGCGCGATGGCAATCAGGCCCTCGCCGTGCCGATGAATGTCTCCCAGAAGCTCGACATGTTCGATGCGCTCGTGAAATGCGGTTTCAAGGAGATCGAAGTCGGCTTTCCCTCCGCCTCGAACACCGAGTTCAGCTTCAACCGCCGCCTCATCGAGGAAAACCGCATCCCCGACGATGTCACGATCCAGTGCCTGGTGCAGGCACGGGAGGATTTGATCGAAAAGACCGTCCAAAGCCTCATCGGGGCCAAAAAGGTCATCATCCACATGTACAACTCCACGTCACCGGCGCAGCGGAAGTATGTGTTTGGCAAGTCGAAGGAGGAAATCATCGCCGTGGCCGTCAAAGGAGCGCAGATGATCAAAGACCGCCTGCATCGCCTCACCGAGGGCGGCACGCACGTCACGTTGCAATACTCCCCGGAGAGCTTCAGCGCCACAGAGGTCGAGTTCGCCAAGGAGATCAGCGAGGCCGTCATGGACGTGTGGCAGCCCACGCCGCAGCACAAGATGATCCTCAACCTGCCGGATACCGTCGAGGTCTGCATGCCCAATGTGTATGCCGACCAGATCGAGTGGATCTGCACGAACATCAAAAACCGCGAGAGCCTCATCGTCAGCCTGCACACGCACAATGACCGCGGCACCGGCACCGCCGCCACGGAGCTCGGCTTGCTCGCAGGCGCGGACCGCGTCGAAGGCACGCTGTTTGGAAATGGCGAGCGCACCGGCAACCTCGACATCGTCCAGGTCGCCATGAATCTGTACATGCACGGCATGGACCCGAAGCTCGACTTCAGCGACATGAACGGCCTCATCCAGATGTATGAGCGCACCACTGGCATGACCGTGCCTCCGCGTCAGCCCTACGCCGGTGAACTCGTCTTCACCGCCTTTAGTGGCAGCCATCAGGACGCCATCAAGAAGGGCCTCAGCGGCTACGAGCAGCACAACACCATCTGGGATGTGCCATACCTCACCATCGACCCGAACGACATCGGCCGCGAATACCGCGAGGTCATCCGTGTGAACTCCCAAAGCGGCAAAGGCGGCGTCGCCTACCTGCTCGAAAGCGAATTCGGCATCGAACTGCCGAAGGACATGCAGCGGGAGGTCGGGCCGATTGCGAACGACCAGGTGGATGCGCTCGGGCGCGAAGTCACCGCGTCCGAACTGAAGTCGATGTTCTGGGCGGAATACATCGAGCGCACCGATCCGTGGGCGCTGGAGC
>JBKCXA010000294.1:0-6400 GCA_046316935.1 Prosthecobacter sp. | reverse complement strand
AAACGGTACACTTGTTGTCTCCAAAGCCACCGCCACGGTTACACTCGGCAGCTTGGCACAGACCTACAACGGCAGCGCCCGAACCGTCTCCGCCACCACGAGCCCAGCAGGTTTGAACGTCACCTTCACTTACGACGGCTCTGCCACTGCTCCGACTAACGCCGGCAGCTACGCGGTGGTCGCCACGGTGACTGACACGAACTACAGCGGCACGCAAAATGGCACTTTGGTCGTCTCCAAAGCCGCCGCCACCGTGACCCTCGGCAGCCTGGCGCAGACTTACGACGGCAACCCCAAGCCCGCGACGGCCACGACGAGTCCGGCGGGTTTGAACATCACCTTCACCTACAACGGCTCCAGCACGGCTCCGACGAATCATGGGACCTACGCGGTGGTGGCCACCATCAACGATGCCAATCACAGCGGTAGCGGCACTGGAAATCTGGTCATCGCGGGCCAGACCACCGCCTCCTGGCGTTCGCAGCAGTTCACGCCAGAGCAGATTTCTGGCGGGCTGGCGGCGGACACGGCCGATCCCGATCAGGACGCCATCCCCAACCTGGCGGAGTATGCCCTCGGCACCAATCCGAATGCTCACACACCTCCGCTGGCCCCCGTCCTGGACGCCAACGGCCTGAGCCTCGTTTTCACCCGCCCGAAGGATCTTCCCAATGTGACTTACACCGCCCAGTCGAGTGAGAATCTGAGTTCTTGGACCCCTCTCACCCTCGAAGTGGTGACGGACGGGCCGGTGCAGACGATGCGGGCGCGTGATAATCTAGCTGTGGGCAATCCTGGGCAGCGGTTCATCCGGGTGCTGTTTGGCACTCCATAGAATCTGCCGTCGTCTTTTGGCACGAGGCGAGTGACGGTTTTGACTTCTTCGATCCAGCAGCCGGTTTGACGATGACAGCTCTTTCCGGGTGCTTTATTTTGCGGAACTTGTTTTTTTGATGCGCCTCACTGCTGCTCCTGCTTCTCAAAGCTTTTCACGTCATTGCGGGCGTGTGCTGGCGGTGTTGTGCATGCTGGGGCTGGCTTGCGGGCAGTCTCCCTCGGGTGACGAGGTTGCATGGCTCCAAAGTCTGCCGGCGGCTCCGTCGAATGTTTCCATCAGCGTCGAAGAAGGCATGTTGGGGCTGTATTTCGATGACAACTCGGAGGACGAGACAGGCTTTGAGATTCAGCATAAGGCAGCGGATGCACCGGATGAGTCGTTTGTGACCCTGGGTGTGCTGCCCGCCGCAGCAGGCCGAGCCCGCGGCCACGGCACGTTGATCGCGGGGCGGGAGGGAGGGGCCGCCAGGGCGTATCGCCTCCGGACGCTGCGTGAGGCCGGCCCGCATGTGACCGCATCCAGTTTCACCCCGGTCAGCATCGCTGTGGTAGGAATGTTTGACGCTCCCTCCGGTTTGCAGGCCACCGCTCCTGCCAGTGACGGCCGGGTGCAGTTGTTCTGGTGTGACAATGCCACGATGGAGACTGGCTACGAGGTGGCATACCGACAGGGCACCGGGGATGCCTTCACCCCTCTGGGCGTCATCAGCTCATCCAACCGCGCTCGCTATCAGACGGACGGCGGGGTAGGTGGTTTTGAACCCGGAGCCACGGTCCAGTTTCAGATTCGTGCCGTCCAGGGAAGCGCTGAGAGAACGGCTTGGAGTGAAATCGCAACGGTGATGATTCCCCCGGCTCTGGAGGCTCCCACGGGCCTGATAGCCAATGCGCGGGATGAAGGCTCCATCCAGCTCGAGTGGGCTGACAACACCTCCAACGAATCCGGCTTTGTCATCCAGGCCAGGCTGCTGCCCGAGGGCGCATGGTTTGACGCCGAAGTCCTCATCAACACCTCGGAAGCCGACCGTTCCGCCACCCGCCGCTCTCGTATCCTGAACGTCCGGGGCACGCCTCTCCACCCTGGAGCCACCTGCGAGTTCCGTGTGCGGGCGGTCTATGAATCGCTGCCAGGCTTCCAGATAGTCTCTCCAGAACCGGTGGATGCGGTGTCATGCGTCCTGCCTTTCCGCGCACCTACCGGCCTCGTGGCCGGGGCCGCCACGGACCGCGAGATTCATCTGCGATGGACGGATCACTCCGAAGCTGAGGCAGGCTATGCCATCTATTGCAAACGGAGCACGGACCTGGATTTCCAGATTTGCGGCGTTGTGAATGCATCTGTGACTTCCTTTTCCACAGGGTTTGTAGATGTGGCCGGTGATTGCCCGTTGGAGCCAAACACGGCCTACCAGTTTGAGGTCAGGGCCTTTGCCGGCATCACCCACGATCTCGCTGCTGGCGATCCAGGCTTGGTGCAAACCATGGCCGTTCGTTCCCTGGCCTCCACCGGCTCCGCCGTGACACGGGATGGTGTGAACGCGGACCTCTCGCCGCCGATGTGGGTGGGGCAGGCCTTCTCTCACACCTTCACAGTCACGCAGGGGCAAGCAGCTATTTCGAGCTCCCGGCTGCTAGGTCAGTTGCCGCCCGGCATCAGCTATGAACCTGCCACACGCACTCTCAGCGGCACGCCAGCGGCCGTCGGCCCCTATACCCCCGTGCTCATGGTGAGCTGGGCGGATGGCTGGACGAGCACGCGGACCCTTCATCTGCGCCCGCAGGTCAGGCCAGGCCCTCCGATCATCCAGACGCCGATTGCCGATCATGCTTTGAGCCTGGGGGATGGCCCACTCTCCATTCCTCTGGAGTTCACCTTCGCGGACCCCGATTCTGAATCCGCGGTGGCCCTCCATGTCACCGGGGCGGACGGTGCTCCGGCCGGCCGCCAGATTACGATCATCCTTCACGAAAGCGCGACTCCGCTGAACGTGGCGAATTTCCGCACCTACCTCAGAAACGGTGTGGATGGCTACAAGGGCAGCGTTTTCCACCGCCTCGAGCACGGCTTCGTCCTGCAGGGGGGAGCATTCCGCATGCATCCGGGTTCCGCGCCCGGTCCAGAAGGATTGACGGACCTCTCCAGGCTCTCTCCGGTGGAAAACGAACCCGGTTTGCCAAACCTCGCAGGCACGGTGGCAATGGCCCGAATGAGTCGTGATCCTCACAGCGCTACCTCGGACTTCTTTTTCAACCTGGCGGACAACAGCTCCAGTCTTGACTGGCAGAATGAGGGATTCACCGTGTTTGGCAGAGTTGCCCGGTCCTCGATCGGTGCCTTGATGGAACTGGCGAGCCTCCCGCACTCAGCGGCAGAAGATGACAAAGCCATGGCTGCATCGTATCCCTCCATGCCTGTCATCCCTTCTCAAGATGCCGCGGTGCAGCCGGGTGAGCCTCGGCTCGTGAGCATCGATGCCATCAGCGCCGAGGTGCCGGTGCTCGGTGGCCATCGCGTGACCAGCTCTGACCCGGAAGTGGTCTCCACCTCGCTTACCGGCACCGATCTCTCCCTGGCACCCGTCGCTCCGGGCACCTCGACGATCAGTCTGCAAGTGACCGACCTCGATGGAAACCAACTCCAGACGCCGCTAACTTTCCAGGTCACGGTCAACAACACCCTCTCGAATTGGGCCTCCACCGAAGGTCTCGCCAGCGGTCAGGATGGGCCAGATGCCGATCCCGACCTCGACGGCCGCAAAAACCTCCTCGAATACGCCCTGATGAGCAGTCCAGGCACCGCGAATGGATCTGCGGAACCCGCGCTAAACACCATCACTGACGGAGCGGACAAGAAGGCCACCATCACCTTCAAGGTGCGAAAATTTGCTTCGCTCACCTACACCGTTGAAGGCTCCTCGAACCTGTCCTCGTGGACGCCGGTGTGGAGCAGCAGCGATGGCTTTGCCGTTCCTGCGGTCAGCGCCGCAGTCAACAACGCCGATCACACCCTGGTCACCATCGAGGACAGCGTGCCCTTCTCCGAAGGCACGCCCCGTTTCCTCCGCCTGAAAGTCACCTCTCCGTGAGAGTGACCTTCTTCGCCGGATTCCCGCCCTTCACCGCGTGCCACAGCAGCAGCGGCAGCCGCAGGAAAAAGCCGCAGAGCAGCCGCGCGTGCATCCAAGTTAGCAGCGTGTTGTCCCGGAAGTAGCGAAACTGGGACACACCGCCCTCCGCCGCCGTCAGATACTTCACCGGCGTGGGCACATTGATCACCGGCACGCCGTTCCAGCAAAGCCGCACCGCCACCTCCGTGTCGAAATCAAAGCGCCGCGCAAACAGCGTGCCTCGAAAAGCCTTCAGCAGATCCGGCAGCGGATACAGGCGCATGCCGAAAAGCGTGTCACCGATGCCCCAGCCGAGTGTTTCGATGTGCGCCCACAGATTGGAGAGCTGGCGGCCACGCACCCGCACCAGCGGAGCCTCCGGACCAAAGATCGGCAGCCCCAGCAGCGCCGCTTCCGGGTGTTGCTCGCCGATGGCGATGAATTTCGGGATGAACTCCGCCGGATGCTGGCCGTCCGAGTCCATCGTCAGCACATGCGTGAAACCGGCCTTCGAGAGCGCCTCCGCGCCGGCGAGCACGGCGGAGCCCTTGCCGCGGTTCACCGGCAGCTTCATCACCTGAAGGCCAGGATGCTCTGGCTGGAGGGCCTCCGCATCCTTTTCACTGCCGTCCGTGCTGCCATCGATCACCACCCACACGTCCTTCCAGTGCTCCAGCGCCTGCAAGACAGTCGTCTTCAGAAGTCGTCCGGTGTTGTAACTGGGAATCAGGATGGCAACGCGCATGCAACGCATCCGCGGCGGTGCCCGCGGAGCGCTGGATGGGGGCGAGAAACCGCCCTCCCGCAAGCGCTGATTCCCTCCTGCGCTGCTTTCGACACGCCACGCTCATCCCGGCAGGCTCAGATGCCCCAGTGCCAGCAGCCCGTAGTAGGTGTACTCGCAGTCCAGCACATCATCCGTCCAGTTGCCATGAAAGCCGCCGGTTGCGTTCCAGAGCGAGTCCACAAAGTCGAGGCACGGCTCCTTCAGCCGGGAAAAATCCGCCTGCACCGCGTCCAGCGCATGCAGCGCCACCGCCGTCGAGAGCAGATCCGGTAGCGGTGCATTTGGCATCGCCAAAAAGCCGCCGCCGGGCAGGCAGCGTTTCATCAACCAGTCCACCGCCTCCTCAGGCGGCGTCATCTCCAGGTGCCGGTGCAAGGCCACCATCGCCGCCGTCGCCGTCGTCGATCCCACCGGGATGCCCGGCTCGTTTGACCAGGCGCCATCCGGCGTCCGCAGGCTGCCCATGCACTCCGCTACCCGCCAGGGCGCAGGTGGGATCAAACCCAGATCTTGATACGCCCCCCAGGCGATGAGGCAGCCATACGCGCTGCTCTTTTTCCGACCCGGAGCCTGATGATAGCCCCCGTCCTCGCAGCGCCAGCCCTCGATCCGGGCGGCCAAAGCCTCGCGCCAGGCCGCCGTCGTGCCCGCTAGGCCCGCGTTCGCGTGACAACGCGCCAGACAGCATAGATGCACAAAGTCTAGCCCCGCCCCATCGCCAAAACCCGCCAGCCAAGGCCGCAAATCAGGCAGCGACTCCTCATCCACCAGCAAGGCCCGCAGCCCCTCAATGCCGAACACCGAGTAGTACACGTCCGGTCGGTCATCGCGGTCCAGAAAGCCGCCACCATCTGCCGCCAGCCGCGACCGCAAAAAACCCTCCACCAATGGCGTGGCATCCCCCAGCACCTTGGGGGCGAGGCGGGCCACTTGCAGCATTTCGAGACGGAAAGACATGCGCCCAGTTACGGGGCGCTGAGGCCCGGTCAAGAAAGCCGTATTTAGCGCTTGAGAATCCTTCGCCCTGAACCACACTCGTGCCCCGGTCACCCCGAAAACGTGCTCACGTGGCGGAATTGGTAGACGCGCTAGATTCAGGTTCTAGTGAGTAACATCGTGAAGGTTCGAGTCCTTTCGTGAGCACCATCGGCGGGCCATGCAAACCCCTTTGCAGGCCGGGTTTTGCCCCGATCACGCCACCCCCATGCAGGACGCCGGATTCGTCAGACAAGCCTTCGCGAACATCGCCCGTCGCTACGTCGTCGCCAACCACGTCCTCAGCCTCGGCATCGACTGCCTCTGGCGCCGCACCACCTCGAAACGCATCGCCAAGCTCGCCCCGCGCCGTGTGCTCGACCTCGCCACCGGCAGTGGCGATCTCGCCCAGGCCGTCCAGGCTGCCTGTCCGGACGCCCGGGTGCTCGGAGCTGATTTCTCCGTGCCCATGATGCGCGAGGCGCAAAAGCGGCGTTTCCATTGCCTCGTCGCCGCGGATGGCCTCGCACTACCATTTCAAGATGGGGCCTTCGATGTGCTCACCGTTGGCTTTGGCCTTCGCAACATGGCCTCCTGGCCGCGGGCGCTTCAGGAGATGAGCCGCGTGCTGCGCCCCGGCGGCAGCCTCTTCGTTCTCGATTTCTCCATCCCACGCATTCCCGGCATCCGGCAG
>JBKCXA010000293.1:0-2615 GCA_046316935.1 Prosthecobacter sp. | reverse complement strand
GTCTTTCGCCGATGCATCTGGTTTGAGCTGCTCCTCGACCCACGCACTCCAGCCGATGCTTTCGACGCGGGCGATTTCTTCGGCGGTGGGACCAAAGGTGGCGCGGTTCAGCGCGATGTAGGTGGAGCTGGGGGACATGGGGACGATGGGAAGTGACAGAACGGACGGAAGCGACAAAAGGGACGCAACGGTCGGTCAAGGATGCGCGATCTCGACCCAGCGGGTCTTCACCGCGGTGCGGGTGGGGATTTGCCAGCTCTCCCGATGGTCGAGGAGTGTGGTTTGCTGCTGCTCGCCGGTGCTGTCGGTCCAGGCGAAGGTGACTTTCGAGGTGGTGCCGACGACAGGGTAGAGCAGATGGCCTTCAGCGCGGAGGTAGCGCTTGCCGCCGGTGTTGTGAAAGCGCACGCGGACGGTGCTGGCGGTGTTTTCAGGTGTGTCGAGCGCGGCGCTCCACATGGACTGCGACCAGAAGTCCTTCGGCTCGGCTCCGCGACGATGGATGCGGCCGTCTTTGAGCAGCGGGGACCACTTTTGGCCGCCATCGAGGGAGTAGTCGATGTGATAGGCGATGTCCGGGCTGGGTGGATTGCTGGAGGCGACCTGCGCGGCGACGTGGATGGCGTGGATGCTTTCTCCACGCGGTGTTTTGAATTCGAGCGTGACTTTGGGCGAATCAAACGCGCCGTCGATGATGCGCGGGGCGGCTTGTTGCTTGTTCGGGCCGTAGCTGACGATGCCGCGGCCGCTGGCCTCATGCACGATGAGCGCGCCGTTGTCTTTGAGCCGCGGGAAGGTGGCTGGATTTGCTTGGCAGACGGTGGTGAGGGTGATGGCGGCTGTTTGGAGGTCGGCGGCAGAGGCGTGGTGGCGCAGATGATACTGGCGGTGGCCTTTGACGTGGTCGGTGAGGTCGAGGCCGTCTTTGAAGGTGCCTACCTCATGCCACGACGTGCCGCCATCGGTGGAGACGGCGACGGCGCAGGTGGCACTGCCGCGCAAAACGAGGCCGTTTTTGCCGCCGGGCTTGTAGATGCCCCACTCGCTGTCATCCGGCGGCGTGGCCCCGATGATGTAGGGCGTGAAGAATTCGAGCGTGACGTGCTTGTCATCGCTGCTGACGACGCCTTCGACGAAATCGGGCTGCCAGTGATACACGGCGTTGCCATAGCGAGCCTGGCCCTCGATGTGCGGCGTGCCGTTTTGCGAGCCGTGCATCTTTTCGGGCTGATTCACCCAGGTGCGTGAGCGCTCGGGGCCGGGGATGCCTTTGGTCATGGGATTGCGGCCCCAGAAGACGAAGGTCTTTCCATCCGCGAGTCCGGGCTCGAACCAGCGACGGAGGCTTTCACCTTTGCGAAGCTGCACGATGGGCGGAGGTCCCGCGTAACCAGCGCGATACTCGGCACTGTTGAAGGTGGCGTAGGAGGCACCGTCATCCTTGTGCAAGCCGCAGATGAGCCAGCCTTTTTGCCGCTCGGGATGGTAATCGCGTCGTGCAAAGCGCTCATGGTGCTGCGCGATGGTGCTCAGCTCGAGCAACGAGGTGCCCATGGCATCAAAGATGACGGTGGAGAGATCGTGATCGAGCATGGCCCAGCGGCCGTCGCCATACACACCGCCCTTGAGAAAGACCTCGAAGCTGTTGTGGCCGTGCGTGCCGGTGACTCGACTGCGGCAGGGGCCAAGCAGCGCATCAAGCTCGGCAGTCCACTGCGCATGCGTGGTGCCGCAAAGGCCGAAGCCATGCGCAAAGAGGCCGGTCCAATAATCGCGTGTGGCATGCTGCGAATCATTGGCGAAGCCTTTGCCCCACAGGTTTTCCTTTCCTTCCTCGCCGTGAGCGTAGTGCGTGTTGCGGAAAAACCACGCGGCGAGCGCCTTGTGATGATCGCTGTCTTTGTCCTCACCTGTGGTCCTCACATACTGCGACCACTGCGTGGCCGCGAGTCGGTCAAAGGAGGACATCGCGAGCTCGCCCGGATACCAAGGATGATCGGTGGCGAGCTGCGGATCACCGACGGCGGCGTGGAGCGATGAGACGAGGAGCAAAGTCAGAATCGGGGACGGGCGCATGCGGCGGGAGGTAGGTGAGGAAGGAGAGAAAGGCCGGCAGCGCCGTGACGGGCGTGCTTGATCGCCGAGTGCGATCCGTGGCGGGCTTCAGGGGCTTATCGGATGGCGAGGTCATGGCTGGAGGTGACTTTTTCCCAACGGGCGGCGATGACATCGTAGGCATCGTCGAGCGCGAGACGTCCACGGATCAGATCACGCTGGATCTCGCGAGCAGGTGCGATGTCGAGGTCGTAGTAACAGCGCTCGCCTTGCAGTCCTGCGGCATCGGTGAAGGCGATGTGACCGAGCTGGCTGCCCTCGGCATACTTCACCGCGGCGATGAGGCCGAGGACAACCCAGGCGCGTTTCACTTTGATGAGATGCTCATCATTCTCCCCCACGCGCGGGCGCATGCTGCTGTTGAAGATACCTTGGCGGCCACGCGCATCCGTGAAGGCATGCGGCCACACCCGGGTGGGCACCACATTCGACAGCTCCATCATCGACTGCGCCCGGCGGGCGATGTTTTCCAGCGCGTGAAGCTCCATGCGGTCCAGGAC